>JAGQRA010000950.1 GCA_020425885.1 Planctomycetota bacterium
GACCTACCTCAAGGTGCTCGCCAACCTGGCGACCGCGGAGCGTGAACTGGGCCACTACCCGCGCGCGGCCGAGCTGGCGCAGGAGGCCGTCGAAGGCAAGGCGGCGGCGCTCGGCCCGAGCCACGACAGCACGCTGCAATCGATGTCGATGCTCGCGGATGTGCTGCGCCAGGCGGGGGAGCTGGAGCGTGCGATCGCGACGTTCGGCGCCTGCCGGGATCGCGCCCGCAGCGCCGTGCCGCCCCAGCTCGCCAACGTCTACCGCTGCGACCTCGGCGAGGGCCGGTGCCACCTCGCGCGCCGCGAGTTCGACGCCGCCGAGCGCCTGCTGCTCGCGTGTCGCGACGGCTTCGCCGCGGCGGAGGCGCAAGCGGCCGTGAAGGGGCAGATCGTGCGCCCGGATGCGGACCTGCTGGCGCTCTACGAGGCCTGGGGCCGGCCCGAGCAGGCGGCGCGGTTCCGGCCGGCCGAGCCGGCCGCGGGCGCGAAGCAGGGGCGCTGAGGCGCAGTTTTCTGACGGGCGACGGCGGGCGATTCCGTCTGGGTGTGCGGGCGCTCGCCCTGGACCCGAACATGAACTACCCGCGCATCCTCGTCCTGTCCCTGCTCCTCGCTCCCTGCACCCTCGCCCAACGCGCCGTCGTCGTCGATGGCCTGAACGGCCCTGGCACCAGCCACACCACGATCGACGCCGCGATGCTCGATCTGCGGCAGGGCGACGTCATCACCGTGCGCGCCGGCACCTACTACGGCGGCACCTACACGACGCCGTACTCGTTCGTGCTCGTCGGCGAGGGTTCGCCGACGGTGCAACCGGTGGATACCCAGCACCCGGCGCTCGACCTGACGTGCAGCGGTGGCGATCACCAGCGGGTGTCGGTGAAGGGCATGCGCTTCGAGAGCCAGAACACCGGCCAATGGGCGATCGCGCTGAAATCGAACTTCCTGCCGCCGGCCGTGCACCTCGAGGATTGCATCGCCGAGTCGACGTCGCCGCAGGCCGACCGCAACGCGCTCTACGCGCGCAGCGTCTGGCTGACCGTCGCGCGGTGCACGCTGGCGACGACGCAGATCCAGGATGCGAGCGCGGCCTTCACCGACTGCACGATCATCGGTCACTCCCAGGACTACTACGCCGGGGTGATCTCGCAGCATGCGCAGAGCGCGCTCGACGTCATTCGCTCCAAGGTCTGGGTCGCCGACTGCGCGCTGTCGGCAGGCGACAGCCACTTCGTGACCGCGTCGCCCCCGGCGTGCGTGCACTTCGCCGACAACACCAGCAGCACCTACAGCTCCTCGCAGCTGTTCCTGAGCGGCAACACGACCCTGCGCGCCGACCAGGAGCCGAGCGCGAGCGTGACGCCGCCGGACGTGCTGCACAACAACCACTACTACTACCCGGCGTGGCCGGCGGTCACCCACGAGCCCACGGTCACCTTCGTGCCGGCGCCCGGCGGCGCCGTGTTCGGCCAGTCGATCACCAACCAGACCGGCTCGGTGCCGAGCCTGCGCACGACACCGGCCGCGCTCGGCGGCAGCTGGATCTGCACCGTGCACGGGCCCGTGGGTGAGCTCGCCGGGTTGGCGATCGGCTTCGCCAGCTGGGTGCACGAGTTCCAGGGCTTCCCGATGCTGCTCGACCACACGCAGTCGGCGATCGCGGGCTTCGCGACCCTCGGCGCCACGGGCAGCGCACAGTTCGCCTTCCCGCTGCCGAATGATCCGGCCTTCCGCGGCCTCGTGTTCGAGGGTCAGGGCGCGCTGATCTCGCCGCTCGGGGCGATCGCGGCGACCAACCCGGCCTCGGGGATCGTCTGGTAACCGGCTCCGGCGGTGACGCGGCGGCTCAGGGCCGCAGCCGTAGCTTCGCGGCCCGCGTGTGTGCGATCGGCGCCGTGCAGCCGCAGCTCGGCAGCTGCAACAGGTCCAGCTCGAGGAACTGGAACACGACCCGCAGGTCGACGAGGCCGGGCGCGGTCGGGACCGCGTAGCCGTAGCTGGCGACGCCGAACGGATCGGCGGGCGTCAGCGGTTGGGCCATCGGCGTCATGTAGAGCTCGGACCCGGTGATGCCGCCATAGAGGGCGAGCTGGGTCGGCGTCGCCGTCGGCAGTCCGATCGCGAGGGCGACGAGGAAGTTGCCCGGCACGAGGCCGGTGGCGACGATCTCCGGCGTGTTGCCGAGCAGGGGCGTGCCATTGACCGCGATCTGCGGCGCCGCGCAGTGGTTCGGGGTCGCGTGGCCGACGAACGTGACGAGGTCGCTGCCGTACTCGTGGGCGCCGAGATCCATGCCCGCACCGCCGCCGGCGGGGATCTGCAGCAGCGGCTCGGTCGGCACGGCGAGACCGGCGTCGATGCAGGGCGAGCCCGACTGCAGCTCGAACGGCGAGCGGTCGGCCAGGGTGGTGGGCAGGTTGGCGATCGTGGTGTCGCCGTCGTAGCGCGGGTCGGCGAGCAGGGTGCTCGCGGTGGTGAACGGTGCCGGCGTGTTGCCGTCGAAGCAGTTGAACGCGACCGGCTCCATGCGCATCTGGTTGCCGATCGCCGGACTGGTGTTCGACGTGAACACGTTGTTGTAGATCGGCGAGTTCGACGCCGGGAACTGGCGCGCGAACACGCCGCCGCCGTTGTTCGGGATGTTGCCGCCGGTGTTGCCGTGGAAGGTGTTGTTGACGGTCGCGACCGTGCAGTCGGAGAGGTAGATCGCGGGTCCGCCGAACTCGGCTACGGTGCCGGTCTGCCACGGACAGGTGTTCGGCGTCGCCGACGCCGGCGTGGCGACGTTGCCCGCGAACTCGCTGCGTTGCATCGTCGCGGACACCTTCGCCTCCATGCCGATGGCGCCGCCGACCTGGGCGCGGTTGCGGTAGAAGCGGCAGTCGATGACGTCGAGGTAGACGTAGATCACGCCCGAGGGCGATGCCTGCCCGATCAGGAACATGGCGCCGCCGCGGCCGCAGGCTCCCGTCGTGGCGGTGTTGCCGTCGAACAGACACTCGACGGCGACGACATGGGAGGGCTGCACGGTGGTGCCGCCGAGAGCGAGTCCGCCGCCGTCCTGGCCCGAGGAGTTGCCGGTGATCGCGACACGATCGAGGGTGACGTCGGTGCCCCATTGGACGAACACGCCGCCGCCGGCGCCGCCGGTGTTGGCTGCGATGCTGCCGCCCTCGAGGTGCACGGGCAGGGCCGTGCCGAGCCAGAGCGCGCCGCCCTCGAGCGTCGCGTCGTTGCTCTGCAGGTCGTTGTCGACGAAGCGTTCGAGCATCGCCCCGGCGCCGACGTGCACGCCGCCGCCGCGCTGCGCCTGGTTGCCGTAGATCTGATTGCCGACGAGGCTGGCCCGGGTGCCGCCGCCGAGCACCGCGACACCACCGCCCCGCGCGGCGGGGAATCCCGGCGGGTTGTTGTTGATCTCGTTGTCGATGAGCAACGCGTCGGCGCCGCCCTGCACCAGCACACCGGCGCCGTCGCTGGCGAAGTTGTCGTGGATCTCGCAACCCAGGATCGTCGGCGCGCCGCCGGTGACGCGGACGCCGTTGCTGCCGCCGACGATCTCGAGGCCGTAGAGCACGGTCGCGCGCGTCGCCGCGTTGCCGATCGCGATCGTCGGCGCGCTGCCGCTGGCCGACTGCACGCGCGGCAGGCCGAAGAACGAGGGCTCACCGGCCAGCAGGATCGGCTTGTCGAGCACGAGGTTCTCCTGATACGTGCCGGGATCGACGAGCACGGCATCGCCGGGCGAAGCGGCCGCGATCGCCGGCTGGATGCCGGTGTAGCTGCGGGTCGGGCCGACCCGCAGGATGTTGCCCGGCTGCAACGTGAAGCCGTGGCACAGACGGTTGCCGAGCATCAACGGATCGCGCACCGTGACGTCGACGGGGATCGACGTCGAGCCGTCGGCGTGCGTCGACACCGGGGTGACGACGTCGAGGCGTGTCGGGTTGATGAAGTTGACGACCGGACACTCGTCGTCGCCGAACCAGACCCGCGTGTTGGCGCAGAAGTCGGTGCCGTGGACGCTGACGAGCTGGCCGCCATGCGCCGGGCCGGTGTTCGGCACGACGAGGGTCGCGAACGGCGGTGCGCTGACGTACCGGAACGCGCCGGTGAGCGTGACCGCGGCTGCGGTCGGGGTCTGCACGGTGACGTCGACGACACCGGGCGCGTGCACCGGCGCTTCGACGTCGATCGCCGTCGCGGTGAACGAGGTGATGACCGCCGGCACGCCGCTGAGAGTCACCAGCAGCGGGCCGCCGATGTCGTGGAAGTTGTCGCCGTGGATCGTCACCGCCGACATGCCGCAGGAGGGACCCTGCGCCGGTGTCACGCCGGTCAGCACGGGCGGGTCGGCGTAGAGGAAACCGTTCACGAGCGGCGCGCTGCCCGCTGCGCCGCAGTAGCCGCCGCCGAGGTTGGTGACGACGATGTCGACCGCTCCGAGCAGGCCTGGCTGGGCCGGCGCCTGGACCGTGAGTTCGGTCGTCGAAACGACGTTGGCTGCGACGGGCGTGGCGGAGCCGAACGTGACCGCGCATGGTGCGACGAACCCCGAGCCCGTGATCGTGACCGGGGTCGGCGATGCGGCGGGTCCACGCGTCGGGTCGATCGCGCCGATCGCCGGTGTCGGGGTGCAGGCGGTGAAGGCGTCGGCGAGGGTGGCCGTCGGCACCGCCGGGCAGCCCGGCAGCGCCGGCACGCTGACGGTGATGGCGTGGCTGCCGAACGGCATGGCAGGCGTCACGATGTCGAGCCGCGACGCGTCGACGTAGGTGACCGCTGCGGCCGCGACGCCGCCGACCGTGACCGCACTGCCGGGCCGGAACCCGGACCCCGTCAGCGTGACCGGCGTCTGCTGGCCGATCGGCCCGGTCGTCGGCGTGCACGCCGTGACGGCAGGCACGAGGCCCATCGCATCGTATTCCCAGGTGGCATTGGTCGCCGTCGTCGCCGTGCCGCTCTGACCCGTGACGCGACCGGCGGACACGTCGTAGACCATGTTCTGGTGCCACCACAAATAGGGCGCGGCGGGACCCTGGGTCCACAGCGCGCCGTCCCATTCCCAGGTCGTGCTGTTGTTGCCGGCACTCTCGCTGAACACGATCACCTGCTTGCAGCGATCGTAGGCGAGCATGACGTAGCCGCCGGCGTTGGTCGGGCCGGCCCCGGAGACGCGCTGTTGCCACGCGCCGCCGTCCCATTCCCAGGTGTCCCGGGGCCGGTTGATGGTGTTGTCATGGCCGTTGACCAGTACGACCACGTCGCGCGCCTCGTCGTAGGCCAGACTGAAGTAGGCCCGCGGCGAGGGCGACGTGGCCGGCGAATGCTGGCTCCACGACGCGCCGTCCCACGTCCAGGTCTCGGCGTTCATCGTCGCGTACGGCTCGACCTTGCCGCCGAACAGCACGACGCGCTGGGTCGACCCGTGCCAGGCCAGGCCGAAGTCGGCCCGGCCCGACGGTCCCGTGGTCGCGGCCAGCGTCCACGTCGCGCCGTCGAACTCCCAGGTGTCGGTGTGGTAGGGGCTCGTGCTCTGCGGGCTGCCCGAGAACAGCACCAGACGCTGGCGCACGGGATCGTAGACCATCCTGCCGGCGGTGCGCGCCGGCGGCCGGCTCGGCGGATTCACCGTCGTCCACGTGCGGCTCGTGGAGTCCCAGGCGTACATCGTGTCGATGGCGTCGTTGCCCGCGGCGTTGAGGCCGCCGAAGGTCAGGATGCGGCCGGCCAGCGGCCCCGGGCCGCCGAACCAGGACACCGCGGCGGCGCTGAATCTCGGAGTGACGGAACTGACCTGCTGCCACTGCCCTGGCAGCTGGCCCGAACCGAGGAGGAGAGCCGCGAGGGCGAGGATGACGTGGTGGCGGCGGTCGGTCATGTCACCTGGAGCCGGCCGTTCCTTCCCCGCGTGACACGAATCTCGCTGATCCGGTCGGTTTCTCTCCGGGTGAGGGAGACAGATCGGGCCGGCGGGGTTCGCCCCTCTCGCCGACCTCCCAATCACCGCACGATCGGCACCGCGAGCCCCTGCGTGCCGCGGAAATAGCTGCCGTCGTAGACGACGTCCTGGAAGTAGAGCGTCATCGGGCCGATCCACTCCGGCAGCGCCTGCCACCAGAGCCCGGTGGGACCGATGTTGGGCGGCAGGACGCCGATGAAGTTCCCCGGCGCGATGTCGACGAGCAGGCGGCAGCCGAGCGGCACCAACGGATCGAGGAACTGCATGTTCGTCGGCGCCAGCGCGAGCACCATGAGGTGGAGGTCGCCGGAGTTGCCGCCGGTCGCCTCGAGCAGGTTGTCCTCACCGCCGATCATCCGCGAGCCGGACCACTGCAGCGTCACCTGGCTGCAGGCCTGGCCGTAATACGTCACCGGCGGCGCCGTCGGATAGGCGAGGCGCTGGGCGTAGAGCGGCTGCGTGGCGCCGTCGTCGACCCCGAAGGCCAACAGGAAGTCGTCGTGCTCGATGTCCATCGTGCACGCCATGCCGGTCGGCACCTCGTTGATCGCGTAGTGCAGCACCGAGCCCTGCGGGCCGTCGAGCGGCAGGCCATGGTAGCCGAGCCGCGTGTAGTAGGCCGCGGGCACGCCGGGGCTCGTGGCGCGGAAGCCGAGGGCCCAATGCGACGCGTCGAAGCTGTCGTAGGCGATGCAGCCCGTCTCCCAGCGGCGATCGGTGCTGTTGCGGATCAGGTTGGCGGGGTGGTTGGTCGGCGAGCCGGCGGACCACCAGTCGATGCGCTCGGTGTAGAGCTGCTTGCCGTTGACCTGCAGCGTCTTGAACGGAGTCGTCGCGACGTCGGTGACCGCATACGACACGGTGTACTGGCCCTGATTGCCGTCGATCACCGGGCCGAGCTTGTGCTCGCCGTTCTGGCCCGAGCGGCTCGAGACCCACAGGCCGGGCGCCACCGAACCCTGTTCCTTGACGAAGCGCGCGCCGATGTCCCAGTCGTCGTAGCTGACCGTGTTGTCGTAGGTCTGGAACACGCAGAGCCAGGAGTTGGAGCCGCCGTTGCGGGTCTGCTTGTTGACGCGCGGGCGCTCGGTGTCCGAGTTGACGGCGGCATGGATCGGGAACGCCGCACCGATGGCGCCGGTGGCGGTCGTGACGTCGAGCACCGCGCCGTAGACGCCGCTGTCAGCGGTGTTGGCGAGGTTGCCGCCGGTCGCACCGTTGTCCTCGCGCTGGAAGACGATCACCGCGTTGTCGCCGCTTGCGTGGCCCTCGACGCCGCCGATGTCGGGCCGCCAGTCGTTGTGGTTGGCGGGCGGCGCGATCGGACCGTAGGCGGTCGACAGCGTCGTGTCCGTCATGTCGTGCACGTGGAAGCGCAGCTGACTGGCCTGCACGGCGCTGTTGACGAAGTGACGGCGCAGCACGATGGCCCACCGGTTGCGGCCGCCGACGAAGGTCCCGACCGGGCGATCGCTGTGCCAGGACGCCGTGATGTCGGTGAACACGAGGGTGCTTGCGCTGCAGTCGTCGTTGCACAGCCGCACCCAGACGTCGCCGTCGAGCGCCGAGGCGTTGCGCGAGTACGAGAGCAGCACGTTCGCGGGGGCGGTCTCGTGATGCCGGCAGATGTCGACGTCGCCGATCGGTGCGCCCGGGCCGGTCGCGACCGTGACGCGCGTCAGCAGCGGATCGATCGTGATCGGCAATGCGGCGCGCGCGACCCAGTCCGCTGGCACGGTCAGCGTGACGAGGCCGCCGGTGTGGGCGGTCGCGACGTCGATCCGGTCGCCGTTCGCGTCGAAGGCCAACGCGCGGCCGTAGCCGATCAGCGCGCGGCCTTCGTCATCGGCGAAGCAGAGCGCCCGCGGTGCGGCGGCGACGTCGGAGGTGCGCAGCGCCGTCGTGACCCGACCCGTGACCACGAGGTCGCCGGCGCCGGGGCGCCGTGACACGACGAAGGTCTGTTCGAGCCCGTCGGCGCGCACGTCGTAGGCCTCGGTCACATCGCCGTAGCGGTACTCGTAGCGATAGTCGATGTGGTGGTGCTCGGCCGCCGCAGCATCGAGCAGCTCGCGGTCACCGATTCGCACCGAGGTCGTCCGCCATGACAGCGGCTGGTTGTGCGGGTAGTCGGCGCCGAGATACGGCACGAAGGTCATGCCGTCGTGGAACGACACCTTGTAGCCGTCGCCCGCGGCCCACGTGCCATAGGCGCCGCCGAGGTCGGCGGCGGCGGTGTGGATCGGCGTGCGCAGCCCGTCGATGGCGGTCGGCGGCGGCGACGCCGTGCCGAGCTCGGCCTGATCGGTCAGCGGCGCGGTCGGCGCCGGTACGGCCGGTTGCGAGGTTTCGAAGGACTGCGCCGCGAGCGGCGAGAGGCAGAGAACGGGGACGAGGCCCACGGTGCGGGCGAGGAGAGTTCGGAGCATCGGATGAAGTGGGAATGAGGTCTCGGGGCGGTCGCCCCACCA
>JAGQRA010000951.1 GCA_020425885.1 Planctomycetota bacterium
GTTTTGGTCCCGGCACCGTACGTACGCGCTACTCGACGACGACGAACGTGCACTGCGCACCCTGCTCGATGCTGCCGTCCGGCAGCAGCACCACCGGCACCGCGTGATATTCCCCTGCCGCCAACGCGCTGTGCGGTAGCCGCAGTTCGTGACCATTGCCGCTGGCCGCGAGCGCGAGTCGCTGCTCGCTGCCATCGGGACCGCGCAGCACGACACCGATCCATGGACACCGTGCCGGATCGGCGCCGAACGGGTTCAGGTGCAGCACGACCTCGCCGGTACGCAGCTCGGCGGGTGTGGCGCCGAGCTCGAGTGACAGCGCGCGATAGTGCAGCACGACGACGTCGGCGTCGGCCCGCACCCGGGTCCAACCCGGCCGCAGCGCGATCTCGCGTCCGATCCGGTGCAGGCTGCCGCCGGCGAGGCGCCCGAGCACGAACCACGACACCGCCCGCTCGCTGCGGACCGCGTCGAGCCGCTGCCAGAACTCGTCGTCGGTGACACCGGCGCGACCGCCGAATCCGAGCACCATGACCGCACCGGCGCACTCGAGCTCGCGATCGAGGAACGGATAGGAACCGGCGATCCGGACCAACGGGCCGTGCTCGGCGACGATGGCGCGGGCGGCGGCGACGTCGGCATCGGAGTGCGCGATGCGGAACCCCCGCCACGCTGCCGGCCCGCCGCTCAGGTGCAGCAGCAGCATCGCCGACGCCACGACGACTCCGAGTCTCGGCAATGAGGCGATGGCGACGACGGACAGCAGGATCGTCGCCGGCATCATGATGCGCGGCTCGGCAATGAACACGACGTTGATGACGACCGCGTGCACGATCGCCACCGCGGCCAGCAGGATCGGTGTGCGTCGCCGTCGGATCAGCGCGGCGACGAACGCCACCCCGAGCACGGCGAGCACCGCGACCGCGAGCGACGGCGCGACCACGTAGCCGCCGTGCAGCTGCAGACGCGGCAGCCCGGTTGCGAGCCAGTCGACGAAGTCGCCGAGGCCACGCACCGTCCAGGCCGGCCAGTTGTCGCGCAGCATCGCGGCGAGCAGCTCCTCGGGTTGCTGCCGCATCGTCACCATGTCGCGCGCGAACCCGTACTTGAGCACGATGTTCTGCCAGCTGTCGCTGGCGAACAGGACGCCGTGCGCCGAATAGCGGACGAGCGCGTGCGGCAGGCTGCCGATGACGCCGCCGGCGGCGACGGCAACGACGCCGCGCCAGCAGCGCAGCCGCCAGCACACGATCGCGAGCAGGATCACCGCATGCAGCGCGAGGTTGTAGCGCGTCGTCGCCGCGGCGCCGGCGAGGATGCCGACCAGCAATGCGCCTCTGACCCGCAGGCCGGCCGACGTGACCAGCGCGTAGGCCAGCAGCACCAGCGCCGTCGCCGTCATGTCGGTCGCGACCAGCATGCCCTCGATCCAGACCGCCGGCCCGGCCGCGATCGCGACGGTGCCGAGCGCGGCCACGCCCGCCGACCGTTCGCGCCGCAGCAGCCGATGGACGACGAACAGCACGCCGGCCATCGCCGCCGCCGTCACCAGCTTGCCGGCGACGAACACCGACGGCGTGACGAAGCCGACGACGGCGACGACGAGCGGATAGAACAAGGGGTGAAACACATCGTCGGGCACCCGGCCCTGCTGCAGCGCCTCGGCGATCTGCAGGTACTGGTCGTACTCACCGCTCTGGACCAGCCGCGGATGGGCGCACAGGCTGGTCACGAATACCGCGATCGCGGCCAGCCCGATGGCGAACAGGGCCAACCGGTCCCACCGCCGGTCGCCGGCATCGCGCTCGTGCAGGCCGTCATCGTTGAATCGTGGCGCCATCGTGCCGGGGAAGGTAAGCCGGGCCCACAGGACTGGCGAGCGCGAACCCCGCGCCCTAACCTTGCCGGGTTCGTACCACCCGACAGGATCCAAACGAGCCCCCCCCACCGCATGACGTCCAAGAGCCAGCCCGACTTCCCGCTGCTCGCGCGCATCACGCGCCGCGCCTTCGCCCACATGGTGACGATGATCCACGTCGCCAACGATCGCCCCGACGCGGACAAGCGGGACCCCAAGGTCGGCGGCCATCCCGCGGCCTGCGCCAGCTGCCTCGACTTCATGGCGATGCTCCACCTGCACGTGCGCGAGGCCGGCGACTACGTCTGCTGCAAGCCGCACAGCTCGCCGGTCGACCACGCCATGCACCATGCGCTCGGCCTGTTCAGCCATGGCGACGGGCGCTGGTTCGACGAGGCCGAGGCCGAAGCCGTCATGCACCGCCTGCGCTCGTTCTCGCACGACGGCGCGCCGGTGTTCCAGAGCTACCACGCCGAGGCCGATCCCGACCGCTGGCGCTTCCTGCCCTCGGGTTCGGTCGGCATCCCGCCGGTCGCCGCCACCTACATCGCGCTCGCCTACCGCTACGCGCGGCAGCACGGCTGGAACGTCGACGAACCGCACTTCTGGTGCATGATGGGCGACAGCGAGTTCCGCGAAGGTTCGCTGCTCGAGGTGCTGCCCGAGGTCGCCGAACGCGAGCTCGGCAACGTCACCTGGATCGTCGACTACAACCGCCAGAACCTCGACGGCACCCGCATCCCGAACAACCGCGGCCTCGAGGGCACCGATGCCGATCGCATCGAGCGCACCGCCCGCGCCAACGGCTGGAAGGTGATCCAGCTGCGCCACGGCGCCTTCCGCGAAGAGGTGTTCGCCAGGCCCGGTGGCAAGGCGCTGCGCGGCGTGTTCGAGCGCGGGCTCACCGACTATCACTTCCAGACCCTGCTGTGGAAGCGCGACGGCGCGCTGATGCGGAAGGCGGCCATCGGCCGCGAGGCGAACTGCAGGAAGCTGTGCGAGTCGCTGACGGACGAGGAGATGGTGCGGTTGTTCTACGACACCGGCGGCCACGATCACGCCGCCATCATCCGCGCCCTCGAGGAGAGCAAACAGGACCCGCACCAGCCGACCTTGATCGTGGCGCACACGGTCAAGGGTCGCGGCCTCGAATGCGTCGCGGCCAATGGCAACCACTCGGCGCTGCCGAGCCACGACGAGGTCGAGCGCATCCTGGCCGCCGAAGGGTTGTCGCCGGAGCGCCCGTTCGAGCGCCTCGCCGCCGACAGCGCCGAAGGCCGGCTGCTGGCCGAACGGGGGCTCGTGCTGCGGCTCGGCATCGAGGCGTTGCAGGCCCAGGGCGAGGCCAACCGGCAACGCGTGCGCAGTCAGATCGAAGCCTGCGGCGGCATCCCGCAGAGCCTCGACATCAACCTCAAGCTGGCCCCGACCACCCACACGCAGTGGATGTGGGGACAGCTGGCGGCCAAGCTCGTCCGCATCGGCGTCTACGACGAGCTCGCCGAGGCCGGCAAGGCCGACAAGGCGGGCAAGAGCCTGACCGCGGCCGAGAACCAGTGGGCCCCGCTCGCCGATCTGATGATGACGATGGCGCCCGACGTCGGCACCTCGACCAACATCAACCCGGCGATGGACGAGAAGATCTACGGGCCGCGGCACGATACCAACTGGGAGGCGGCGCTCGAGCTGCACGAGCGACTGCGGCCGGAGCTGTCGCCGACCGAGGACGCCTGGACGCGCCACATCCGCTTCGAGATCGCCGAGGCCAACTGCATGTCGGCCGCCGGCAGCTTCGGCAAGATGGACCACTTCGCCGGCATCCCGTTCCTGCCGCTGATGACGGTCTACGACTTCTTCATCAAGCGCGCGCTCGACCAGCTCTACTACAACCTCTACTGGGGCAGCTCGTTCGTGCTGGTCGGCACGCCGAGCGGCGTCACGCTGGCCCCCGAGGGTGCGCAGCACAGCTGGAAGAGCGACATCCAGATCCCGAACCTGATCACCTGGGAGCCGGCCTTCGCGATCGAGCTGGAGTGGATCCTGTGCGATGCGATCCGTCGCCACTTCACCCGCGACAACAAGGGGCGCACCGGCGTGCTGATCCGCGGCGTGACGCGCGGCATCGAGCAGAAGATGCTGCCGCAGTGGCTGCGCCGGCAGCGCCGCTGGAAGCTCGAGCTGCCGGCCAACGCCGAGCTCGGTCTGACCGCGCAGGACGGCGGACTCAACGAGGCCGAGGTGCCGCATGCGCCCGACGCCGAGATCATGGCGGCGGTGCAGCGCGAGGCGTTGGCCGGCGGCTATCGCCTGGTCGACTGGCGCGGCTACCGCGGCTATCAGCCCGGCGAGAACGTCGTCGAGCTGTTCGTCATGGGTGCACTCGTGCCCGAGGCCACGGCGGCGGCCGAGCTGTTGCTCGACCGCGGCATCTACGCCAACGTCACCGTCGTCACCTCGCCCGACCTGCTGTGCGGCGAGCTCGGCCGCGCGACCGACTTCGCCCATCTCTTGCAGACGCTCGGGATCGACGGCACCCTGCACCTACGCCCGGCAGGGACAGGCGCCGGGTCCGGTCCGCTGGCCACGGCCGACGCGATCGACCTCGCCGGCCGCCGGGTGCCGATCGTCTCGGTGCACGACGGCGAGATCGGCCTGCTCGACAACCTCGGTTCGATCGTCGGCGTGCCACAGGTCGCCCGCGCCGTGGTCAAGTTCAGCAAGTCCGGGACCCCGGCCCACATCTACCGTTATCACGGCCTCGATCCCGAGGGCATCGCCGATGCCTGCGGCGAAGCCCTGAGCCGGACCGCGCTCGAGCAGGTGCAGCTGCACCCCGAGGCGGCGCGCCTGCTCGCTCGCCCCGCCACCGCAACCGGCAGCTGGCGCGAGCTGTGGCCGGATCCCGTGTAGTCGAGACACCGTGTCGTAGGAGCCCCGCGTGACGACCTATTCATCGTTCCCTTCTCGTTCCAGTGGCAACTGGCTGCCCACCCTGGTCGCCGGCGCCGCCTTCGTCCTGGCCGCGTTCCTGGTCTTCGACCGCACCGGCTGGTTCCGTCCGGCGCCCGATGTCGCGCCGCGCCCGGTGGCCGCACGCGGTGAACTGGCGCCGCTCGAGAAGGACTTCATCGACATCTTCGACCGCACCTCGCCGTCGGTCGCGCACATCAACACCTCGACCCTCGTGCGCACCGGCTGGGGCCGGGTCGCCGAGGAGCAGGGATCGGGCAGCGGCTTCGTCTGGGACGTTGCCGGCATCATCGTCACCAATCATCACGTCGTCGAGAACGCCACCCAGGTCCAGGTCACGGTCGGAGGCCGAACCTACAGCGCGGCCGTGATCGCCAAGTCACCCAACCATGACCTCGCGCTGCTGCGCCTTTCAGGAGGCGCCTCGGGCCTCGTGCCGCTGCCGCTCGGCTCCTCCGGCGACCTGCGGGTCGGCCAGACGGCGATCGCCATCGGCAACCCGTTCGGCTTCGACCTGACGATGACGACCGGCATCGTCAGCGCCCTCAACCGGACGATCCAGACCAAGAACGGCGGCCTCATGCACGGTCTCATCCAGGTCGATGCCGCCATCAACCCGGGCAACTCGGGCGGCCCGCTGCTCGACTCCGCCGGTCGCCTGATCGGCATCACCACCACGATCTACTCGCCGAGCGGCACCAACGCCGGCATCGGCTTCGCGGTCCCGGTCGACACCGTGAACGAGATCGTGCCGCGCCTGCTCAGCGGCCGACCGACGACGGCGGTGCTCGGCGTGCGCACGGCCTACGACAACATCCGGCTCGATCCCGAACTCGGCTACTCGCAGGGCGCCATCGTCACCGACGTCGTCGAGGGCTACGGCGCGGCGGTCGCCGGCCTCGAGCCGTTCGCCGTCCGCGAGACCCAGCGCGGCGACGTCATCGAACACTACGGCGACGTCATCGTCGCCATCGACGGCAAGCCCGTGCGCGGCTTCCGCGAGCTGCCGCTCGTGCTCGGCAGCAGGAAACCCGGCGACGAGGTCGACCTGACCGTGATCCGGGGCCTGCCCGAGAAGCCGCGCAAGGAGACCCTGAAGGTCAAGCTCGCGGCCCAGGGTGAAGGCCTGATCTCCGGCGACTCCTGACCGCCCGGCACGGCACCAGGACGTGGCTCAGCCGGCCGCGAGCCGGGCCTCGACGACCTGCAACTCCGGATCGAACGTCGGCAGCTTGATGTGTCGCGCCAGCTCGGCATCGATCGCGGCGGCCGGCGCGAGCCCGATCAACTCGCTCGCGACGACCTCGACGCCGCGGGCCGCCGCCAGCTCGGCGACCTTGTCGAACACGGTGCGGATCGACGTGGTCTCGAAGTCGAGCAGGTTCATCGACACCTGCGA
>JAGQRA010000952.1 GCA_020425885.1 Planctomycetota bacterium
GGTCGACCTTGGCCAGCCCCGCGGTCGGTCGCAACGCGTCGACGATGCGCGCGCCGATCGGGATCATCCGCAAGGCGTCGAGGGCGTCGTCGTCGACGACGATGTCCTCGCCCGCCGCGCGCACCGAATAGCTCGGGCTGCCGAGCAGCCGGGTGATCTCGGCGGTGGCGTCGAGCCGTCCCTTCTCGGTCGATTGCTCGAGGTGCACGACGAGGTCGCCGTCGCGGTCATTGGTGGCGACGAACGCGACCTCGGCGTCGCGCACGCCGCGCGGCAGGAACGGCGCCGAGACCAGGACGTGTGCGAGCGTGCCACGAGCCTCGAGGTGCATCGCGCCGGCGTTGTTGGTGAAGGTGAGCGCGAGATCGCGCAGCGATCCGCCGACTTCGAGGTCTGGGCAAGCGAAGCCGAGCCGCTGCTCCAGCCACCGCATCAGCTCGGCGTCGATCGCCCGGCTGCCGATCGTGGCGACCAGGCTGACGCCGCCGTCCTCAGTGTCGATGGTGCCGGACAGATCGACCCGGGTCTGCAGGCCGTCGATCCGGCCGCCGCCGGCGAGGGTCAGTTTGCCTGCCTGCGCGGTGGTCGGCAGCGCCCGCAGCTCGATCGCGGCGATCTGCAGCGGCCGTCGTCCGGCGCCGAGATCGACGCGCAGCGTCGAATCGAGGATCTCGACGGCCGGGGCGCGGAAGTGCGAAGCGCCGTGATCCCCCGCGCGCAGCAGTTGTCCGATCGTCGGCAGGCGGCTGCCGAGATCGACGACGAGGCCTTTGATCGCGACCTTCTGCAGCGCGACGAGTTCACCGAAGGGGTCGGCGTCGAGGTCGATGTCGATGCGTTCGGCGGCCAGGAGTGCCGTGCCCGGGCGCGCGGGGTCGTCGATCGCGAGGCCGCGGACGGTCAGTCGTCCGTTGGCGAGATCGAGCTCGGTGGCCCGGATCGCCGTCGGCGCGGCCACGGCCTCCGTGAGCTTGCGGCGGACGATCGTCGTCGCGGCGTCCGAACTGTGCAGCACGAACCAGGTCACGCAGCCCAGTGCCACGACGAATCCCAGCGACAACAGTAGAACCCGACGCCAGCTCATTGCTGTCGTTGATCGTAGCCGGCGGGCGTGATCGGCAGCAGTCGAAACGCAACCTGCCCGCACATGATCGATCGAGGCGACTAGACCGGATGGCTGAGAAATGGCGAGAAACGGCCTCTGGATGGCGTTTCCGCGCAGTTTTTCGTTTGACAGTCAAGGCCTTGATGTCACACTTCGCGCGCGTTCGTTGATCTGCGGTACTTCGCTGCGGATCCAGGCGAACGAAGACCACTCGTTTTTCAGAGACACACGATGGCTGCCAAGAAAAAGAAGAAGGCCGCGAAGGCCAAGGCTGCTCCGGCCGAACTGATCATCTCGAAGTCGCGGACGAAGGCCGCGGTGCGGAAGTGCAACGTCTCTTCCGATTTCTACGGTGCGCTCGACGGCACCGTCCGCTCGCTGATCAAGGGTGCGGAAGACCGCGCCACGGCGAATGGTCGCAAGACCCTGCGTCCGCAGGATCTCTAGATCGATCGATTCGGCTCATCGCGCTGGCCACTGTGGCGGATCCGATCCGCGCGCAGGACTTCGCGATGGCCAGTGACACGGCCCGGTCGTCACACGGTTAGGTGGCGGCCGGGCCGTGTCGTAGGCGCGGCGAGTGGTGGCGTCATTCGGCGTAGCTGGCCATCAGGTAGCGCGGCTCGAGTTCGGCGCTCGTGCAGGTCGCGAGTTCGAGCCGGTCGCAGAACAGCTGCGCGGCGCTGATGGCGGTAACCTCGACCACGTTCGCGCCGAGCGCTCGCAATGCCACGACATGTTCGACGGCCAGCGTCGATGGCGCGACGAAGGTGTCGGCGGTGGTCACGGTCGTCGCCAACTCGTCGAAGGTGACGGCCGCGGGTTCGCCGTGATGGCGCAACCTGCCGTCGACCGGCAGCAGGGTCGCACAATGGAATCGGCCGCGGCGCGCGTCGAGTATCGGTCGCAGGCGCGGCGCCTCTGCGACCGCGGCGCTGGCCATCAGTGCGAGGCTGTCGCAGGCCAGCACCTCGACGCCGCCGAAGTGCTGGAGGAAACGTGCGAACGTGATCGCGACGCGCAAACCGGTGTAGGAGCCGGGGCCGAGATCGACGCGCAGCTCGTCGAGGTCGGCCGGTGCGACTCCCGCGCTCGACAGCAGGTCGAGCGCCAGACGCGCGAGGTCGCCGCGTTGTCCCGGTTCGGGGCAGGCCGTGCGCAGGCCGTCACCGGTGCGCAGACAGCAGGTGAAGGCATGTTCTCCGGTCAGGTTGCTGCCGGAGATCGCGAGCGACGCCCGTTCGCTCATGCGCCCAGTTCCGCGGCGACGACGGCGGCGAGGTCCTGACAGAGGCGATCGCACAGCTCGGCGGTCTCGGCCTCGATCATGACCCGGCACTTGGGTTCGGTGCCCGAGTAGCGCAGCAGCAGGCGGCCGTTGTCGCCCAGCACGGCTTCGATCTCGGCGACCTTGGCCGCGATCCGCGGCACCGACTGCAGCTCCGGCTTCTGCGCCACCGGCACGTTGACGAGGCGTTGCGGGTAGCGCACCAATCCTGAGAAGGCCGCGGCGAAGCCTGTGTCCGCCGTACCGCTGCCGAGGTCGAGCAGGCGCAGCGCGGTGTAGAGCCCATCGCCGACCAGGCCGTTGTCGGCGAACAGGATGTGTCCTGACTGCTCGCCGCCGATCGCAGCGCCGCGGCGCTGCATCGCGAGATACACGTTGCGATCGCCGACCGGCGTGACCTCGATCTCGACGCCGGCCGTGGCGAGGGCCTTGTGCAGTCCGAGATTGCTCATCACCGTCGCCACCACGAGATCGTGCGGCAGCTGCCTGCGCCGCGACAGCTCGCGTCCGAACAGGCACAGGACGTCGTCGCCGTCGCGCACCGCGCCGGTCTCGTCGACGAAGATGCCGCGGTCGCCATCGCCGTCGAGGCAGATGCCGAGGCAGGCGCCGTGTTCGCGCACCTGCGCCGCCATGACCTCCGGGTGCAGGGCGCCGACGCCATCGTTGATGTTGAAACCATCGGGTTCGCCGGCGATCTCGACGACCGTGGCGCCGAACGCGCGCAGGATCCGCGGCGCCAGTTCGGAGCCACCGCCATGCGCCGCGTCGACGCAGATCGTGCGGCCGCCGAGGTCGAGGTCGGGAAACTGCCGGGCGCAGAGCTCGTCGTAGCGCAGCAGCAGGTCGTGGCCCTGGCGGATGCGCGGCGTGCCCGGCGCCGCCGGCCGCAGCTCGAGCGCGAGCTGCTCGAGTTCGCGCTCGCGCTCGCCGGCGAGCTTGCTGCCATCGCCGGCGAAGATCTTGATGCCGTTGTCGTGCGCCGGATTGTGCGAGGCGCTGATCATGATGCCGGCGTCATGGGGCAGCACGCGCACGAGCTGGGCCAGCGCCGGCGTGGTGCACAGCCCGACGTCGGTGACGGCGACCTCGGCGGCGACCAGTCCCTGGGTCAGGGCCTCGAGGATCCACGGCGCCGACTCGCGGCCGTCGTTGCCGACCAGCACGCGCTTCTGGGCGCCGCCGGTGTGTTGCAGCAGCACGCCGAGCGCGGCGCCGACGCGGCGCAGGCTCTCGGGGTCCATCGGTGGCTGACCGGCAAGGCCGCGCAGCCCGTCGGTGCCGAAATGCAGGGGCTCGATCTCGCTCATTCCTTCTTCCGGATCTTGACGGCGATCGATCCGACCAGTGAGTAGTCGTTGAGGCCGACCTTCTCGGCGTACGGGCCGTGAAGCCACAGCGTGGCCTGGACCGTGAAGTCCGACTTGGGTTTGCCGTTGGTGTCCAGGGCATCGACCGGATCCAGCCAGACGCCGAGGCGCAGGTTCTCGCGGGTCCATTCGTTGCGCTGGGCCTCGGCGGTCTCGTCGTGGGCGATCTGATTGCCGATGTAGTTGCGCAGGGTGCCGCTGATCTTGATCGGCACCTTCCAGAAGCGCCTCGTGTCCTCCGGCCCGTACTGCCCGTGCAGTTCGAGCGGCAATGCGCCGTAGTCGATCATCAACGGCATCTCGACGTCGTAGGTCTCGAAGATCGGGTTGACCGGGATGGTCATGGTCGGGTGCGGATCGAGGTCGAGGCCGAGCTCGGCGGGGGCCTCGAGATTGATCGCGGTGCTGACCATGCGCTCGTCATGGGAGCTGGTCACCTCGGCCTTGAACGGCCGCGCGTCGGAGCCGAGGCTCTGCAGGAACGTCGCGATCTTGCTGGCGGAGCCGACCAGGGTCGCGATCTGCGGCTCGAACTTGGCCTTGTCGAGCTGCAGCCGGCCCTCGAGGTCGGGATCGTCGACCTTGAGCCTCACCCGATCGATGCTGATCGGCAACGGCTTCGACTCGACGCGGGCGACGTCGAGCCGGATCACGTCCGGTTCGAGGGCGACCTCGAGGCCGCTGAGCTTGCTGTGCGGCTGCAGGTCGCGGGCCCGGATGTCGATGCTGCGGCGGTCTTCCTGCCAGTTCTTGCCGTCGAGCTGGACCTTCAGGTGAAGGGGCTGGCCCAGGGCCTCGGCGACCTCGGCCTTGGTGCCCTTGAGGATCACCTTGACGCGGCCGTCGAAGTCGCCGGCCGCGCTGAAGCGCTCGCCGACGTATTTGTTGTTGCCGAGCAGGACCTCGATGCTGTGAGCCGATTGGACCGAGCCGGTGACGAGCCCGTCGGCCAGCAGGTATGCATCGATCGACCTGGTCTCGCTGACGCGGCTGTCGAGGAAGTACCACAGCCCGATCGCCAGCGCGATCGCGGCCAGCTTGCGGTACGGATCGGCGATGATGGTGCCGATCAGGCCCCGCCGCCGACGCCTGCTCGTCGGACTCACGCCGCCTGCTCCAGTTGCAGCAGCGCTGCGAGGGCGTGTTCGAGCTGCTCGAGGGTGATGTCGTGGTTGAGCTTGCCGCCGATGGCGGTCGAGATGCTGCCGGTCTCCTCGCTGACCACCAGCACGATGGCGTCGGTCTCCTCGGACAGGCCGAGCGCGGCGCGGTGGCGGGTGCCGAGGCGCTTGTCGACATCGGGGTTCTGGCTGAGCGGGAACAGGCACGAGGCGGAGACGATGCGGTCGTCGCGGACGACGATGCCGCCGTCGTGCAGCGCGCTCTTGGGATAGAAGATCGACTCGATCAGGTACGAGTTGAGTTCGGCGTCGATCTTGATGCCGTTGTCGGCCAGCTCGGTCAGCGAGGCCTCGCGCTCGATCGCGATCAGGGCCCCGACCCGATCCTTGCTCATGCGGGCGACCGCGCGCAGCAGGCGCGGCACGACCTTGCTGTCGTTGCGGAAGAAGCGGTTGAAGATCGGGGCATCACCGAGATGGAGGATGGCTTTGCGGATCTCGGGGTGGAAGACGACGATCAGGCCGATCACGACCGAGCCGATGATCGCGTCGTAGACCACCGCCAGACGACCGAGGTGGAAGGTGTCGATGACGATCTTGAGCGCCACCATGCCGATCAGCAGCATGGTCATGCCGTAGATGACCCCCGAACCGCGGGTCTCGCGCAGGAAGCGGAGGCCGGTGTAGATCAGCACGGCGAAGACGATGATCTCGACCAGCATGCTGATCATCGTTCACCGCCATCGACCGTCCGATCGGTGGAGTGCTGCCATGGATGTCCAGGGGATGCCGGCATGCAGGGGTCAGGCTCCCGACAGGCCGACGTCGGGCTTGTTGGCCGGTGACGAACGCGGGGCCTGCTTCGCGCCGTCGGCTTCCGCCTCGGCTTCGGTCTCGGCGCGGCGGGCCGGCTGCTCCTGGTCCTTCTGACGCCGTCGTTGAGCTTCGCGGAACTCGGCGAGGTCGTCGCCGCGCAGGACGGCGCTGACCTCGTCGCCGCTCAGGGTCTCGTGCTTGAGCAGGGCTTCGGCGACGGCGTCGAGCTGATCGCGGTGATCCTGCAGCAGCTGTCGGGCCTTGGCGTACTGGCCGTCGATGATGCGGCGGACCTCGTCGTCGATCAGCTCGAGCGTGCGCTGCGACAGGCTGCCGAGGCGGAACTCGCGGCCGAGGAACGGATTCTCGTCGTCCTCGGTGTACTTGATCGGGCCGACCTTCTCGCTCATGCCGAGCTCGCAGACCATGACCCGTGCCAAGTTGGTCGCCTGCTCGATGTCGTTCTGCGCGCCGGCCGAGACGTCGCCGAAGACGATGTCCTCGGCGACGCGGCCGCCGAAGCAGACGGTGATGCGCCCGAGCAGCTTCTGCCGCCAGTGGTTGTAGTCGTCCTTCTCCGGCAGCGACATGGTCGCGCCGAGCGCGCGGCCGCGCGAGACGATGGTGACCTTGTGGACCGGGTCCTGGTCCTTGGTCAGCAGCGACACGATGGCGTGCCCGGCCTCGTGGTACGCCGTGATCTTCTTGTCCTCCTCCTCGATGGCGCGGCTGCGCTTCTCGCGGCCCCACCGCACCCGATCGCGGGCCTCCTCGAGGTCGGGCAGTTCGACCGCGTCCTTGTTCTTCATCGCCGCCAGGATCGCGGCCTCGTTGATCACCGCGGCCAGCTCGGCGCCGGAGAAACCGGCGGTGGCCTTGGCGATGACGGCGAGGTCGACGTAGCCGGCGAGCTTGATCTTGCGGGCGTGGACCTTGAGGATCGCCTCGCGGCCCTTGACGTCGGGGCGGTCGATGACGACCTGGCGGTCGAATCGGCCGGGGCGCAGCAGCGCCGGGTCGAGGACGTCGGGGCGGTTGGTGGCGCCGATCAGGATGATGCCCTTGTCGGAGTCGAAGCCGTCCATCTCGACCAGGATCGCGTTCAGGGTCTGCTCGCGCTCGTCGTGGCCGCCGCCCATGCCGGTGCCGCGCTTCCTGCCGACGGCGTCGATCTCGTCGAGGAACACCAGGCACGGGCTGGCCTCGCGGGCCTGCTTGAACAGGTCGCGGACGCGGCTGGCGCCGACGCCGACGAACATCTCGACGAAGTCGCTGCCCGAGATCGAGAAGAACGGCACCTCGGCCTCGCCGGCGATCGCCTTGGCGAGCAGGGTCTTGCCGGTGCCCGGCGAGCCGACGAGCAGCACGCCGCGCGGGATCGAGCCGCCGAGTCGGGCGAAGCGCGCCGGGTTCTTCAGGAACTCGATGATCTCGCGGACCTCGGCCTTGGCCTCCTCCATGCCGGCGACGTCGTCGAAGGTGACGTTGGTGCGGCTCTCCTTGGTGTAGAGCGCGGCGCGGCTGCGGCCGAAGCTCAGCACGCCGCCGGTGCCGCCCGGCGAGCGCATCTGGCGCAGGATGAAGAACCAGACGATCAGCAGCACCAGGATCCACGGCCCGACCGTGCTCAGCACGTAGATCAGGGCGGTGTTGGGCTCGGTGATGCGGAACTCGGTGCCGAGCGAGAGATGGAAGTCACGCACCGGCGTGCCGGCCCGGCGCAGCGTGTCGGTGACCGTGAGCAGCGACGGCGTGCCGCCGCGCGGCGGTGGATCGAGCCGCACGTATTGGATCGAGGCATCGCGTTGCAGTAGCACCGTGAGGTACATGCCGACGCGGCGGATCTCCTCCTGCGTGGTGGTGCCGTCCGGCTCGCGCTTCTTGCTGGCGACCTCCTCGACGAGGAAGGCGCGCAGCGCGCGGAATTCGCCCTTGGCGAGATCGTCGAGGAAGCGACGGGTCGAATCGGGATCGTTCGCTGGATAGGCGGCGAGGTCGAGCTCCTTCGAACTCAACGTGCTGTAGAGCTCGATCTCCTCTTCCTTCTCGTTGGCGAGGAACTCGCGCACCACGACCTCGATCGGGCGGGTCGTCTCGCCGACCTTGATCTCGGCCGTGGCGACGCCGTTCGACAGCGCGACCCGCTCGACCCGGCCGTTGAGCAGGTGGCTGTAGAAGGCGTGGACCGTGCTCTGATTCTCGAGGCCGGTCTTGCTGACCACGAGGAACAGGGTGGTCAGCAGCGCGAGGATCAGGATCACTCCGCCCATCCCCCGTGGCTTGCGGCCGCGGGTGCCCTCTTCTTCCTTCGGTTCTGTATTCGTCATCTGGTTGTTCACGAGCGCGACGATGGCCGGAAACCGGTCATCGGCGTTGGGGGGGCGAAGGCCGTAGCTACCTTGCCAACGTGCCCTCGCGGTGCCGATCGCCGCCCTGGGTTGGCAGGATAGGTCACCGCTCGGCAGGATGCCAGGAGGTGAAAGGGGCTTCGGGACCGGCGTGCACGCTGGCTACCAGGATCCGTCGAGAGCCAGGGCGATCTTGCGCGCCAGGTCCGTGGCCAGCTCGGCACGCGCGCTGGTCAGGTCTTCACCGATCGGGTCACGGAACTCGGCCCGGTCGAGCAGGACCCGCTCGATCAGCACGCGGCCGTCCCGATGTACGAGGCGCAGCCGAACTGCTGCCGTCAGGGCGCCTTCGCGCACCGGTGCGGCGAGATCCCCGGGCACGAGGGTGCGCTCCGTCGCCTCGACGATCACGACCTCGATGGTGGCATCGGCGCGGCCGCTCGGGGCCAGGCGGAGATCGGTCGAGA
>JAGQRA010000953.1 GCA_020425885.1 Planctomycetota bacterium
GAGGAAGCGGAGCAGGGTGCTCCGCCGACGCTCACTCTCGCGCCCGGCCGCAGCGTCGGCGGTCGCGTGCTGCTCGGCGAGGGTGAGCCGTTGGCCGCGGCGCCGCTGATCCTGCAGGGGTCGATCGGCACCGGCCGCAACACGATCTGGTTCGGCGTCGATCCTCGGCTGTTCGCGACCGCGGCGGACGGCACGTTCCGCATTCCAGGGCGCAAGGCCGGCTTCCCGTTCCGGCTGTCGCTCGTGCTGTCGCCGGCGGTGCGCGCCCGGTTGTCATCGGCGACGAAGGACGGGCCGCCGATCTGGCCGCTCGCCATGATCGGCCCCGAGCACGGTGGCGCACTGGCGAACCTCGGCGACGTGCGGGTCGACCTACTGCATGCGCTCGATATCCGCGTCGAGGCGCCCGACGGCACACCGCCTGGCTCGGTCCGTCTCGCGGTCGTGCCGCTGGGCGCCGGCTCCGACAACGTGCCGCACGAGCCCGATGTCGTGCGCACCGATCGCCACGGACGCGTCCGGCTGCTGTCCGCGGCGCGAATCCTGCTCGTGCACGCGACGACGCGCGCGGGTGCGGCCTGGGCGATGGTCGGTTCGGACCAGACCGGGCTCGTGCTGCGCATCGATACCGCACACGCCGTGCGCTTCCGGGTCGTCGATCTCGAAGGCCGCCCCGTGAGCGGTGCGCACGTCGGGCTGGTAGGCCCGCAGTTCCCGCCCGCAACGGGCCCCACGGCAGCGATGGCGCAGGAGCGCATCCGCAACTTCTGTTCGGTGCACGCGGTGCCCTACAAGAGCGGCCGCACCGATGCCGACGGCCACGTCGACCTCGTCATGCCGGCCGTCGACGTGCAATTGGATCTGTCCGTCGACGAGCGCGAGCTCGGGATCAGCAGGCGCTTCTTGGTGCCGTTCCCGCGCGAACGGGATCCAGGACCGATCGTGCTCGAGGTCAGGCGTTCGAAGTGACGGATGAGGGTCTGACCCCCATCCGATCTAGAAGGTGCCGATCACCAGGCGAAGGCCGTTGGAGCTGCTCAGCGAAAGCGTCGGTGTGATCTCGAGCTGCAGGGTCTGCTGGTAGAGCGGCAGACCGACGAGCACGGCGGTGTTCGGCAGACTGAACTGACCCGTGGCGACGCCACCGACGGGCAGCACGAGGGCCTGGCTCTCGAGGCTCGCGAGCAGCAGGCAGCCGGGGCTGCCGGCGGGATGCAGCGCCGACAGCAGCTGGTTCGGCCGGCTGAAGCCGAGGACGTTGACGCCTAGCGCGCCGGGCACGAACCCGGTGGTGGTCGACTGCACCGTCGTGCCGGTCCACGGCAGACTCTGCGTCGACAGCACGAGCGGCGTGGCCGGCGCGGTGCAGCCCGAGCCCGTGCTCGTCGACTCGGCCGGGCAGTCGGTCTCGAGGCGCGCGAACGCGACCGCGATGCGGCCGCCGGCGTTGACGAACTCGCCGCCGGCGATCATGCCCCATCGCGGCGTCATCTCGAACATGGTGACACCGCTGCCCGGGATCTGGCCGAAGGTCGACCAACTCGCGCCGTCCCAGCGCATCATGGCGTCGTTGAAGGCGAGCGACGTGCCGGCGACGAGGTCGCCGTTGGGCAGCAGGCTGGCCGAGATCACCGTGTCGCCAGGGCCGCTGCCGAACCCCGACCAGGTCGTGCCGTCCCACTGCGCGATGTAGTTGGCTGGCACACCGCCGATGCTGGTGAAGCTGCCGCCGGCGAGGAAGGACCCGCCGGGCAGCGGCTCGAGGCAGTAGACGAAGCCGTTCTGCAAGCCGGAGCCGAGCGACGACCAGGTCGTGCCGTCCCAGCGCGCGAGGCTATGCGTTCCTGGCTGGC
>JAGQRA010000954.1 GCA_020425885.1 Planctomycetota bacterium
TCGTCGAGGCAGAGCTCGATGAAGTGGTTGCCGGTGCCGAGGGTGCCGAGGTGTTGCGCGGTCGCGCCGCGATCGAGGCGCGGGTGGCGCTCGAGGATGCGGTCGTAGCCGGGGCGCAGCCGGCGCCAGGCGTCCTCGGCGCGGGCCGGCAGGTCGGACCAGGCGCCGCGGTCGCCCTTGCGGCCGTTGTCGGTGCGACCGTGCGGCACCGCGCGCTCGATGATCGCGCGCAGCCCTTCGAGGTTGTCGGGCAGATCGTTCGCCGTGAGCGAGGTGCGCACGGCCATCATGCCGCAGCCGATGTCGACGCCGACCGCCGCCGGGATGATGGCGCCGAGCGTCGGCACCACGCTGCCCACGGTCGCGCCGATGCCCCAATGCACGTCGGGCATCGCGGCGATGTGGCGGAAGACGATCGGCAGGCGGGCCACGTTGCGCAGTTGGGCCAGCGCCTTCGCGTCGGCGTGCACGCCCTCGATCCAGGCCTTGACCGGGGCGCCGTCGGTGGCGAGTTGGACGTAGCGGTTCATGACGATGGGCTGTCGATCTGCGGTGGTGGCCGTTGGCTCCGGTCGGAGCTGGCGCCGGCCGCACCCGAGCCTACCCTGATGCGGCATGGCCCGCCCCAACCGAAGTGACGAGCGCCGCTCCGAGCTGCTGCCGGTGGTCGCCGCCGCGTTCGCCGAGCTCGGCTATCGCCGCGCGACCACGAGCCAGTTGGCCGAACGTTGCGGGGTGCAGGAGACGATCCTCTATCGACTGTGGCCCGACAAGCGATCGATGTTCACGGCCGCGATCGAGTTCGTCGCCGAGCACTCCAGGGCCGTATGGGCCGGTGAGCTGGCGACGGCCGGGGCCGGTTCGACAGCCGAGGCGGTGTTGGACTACGAGTCGGAGCACCTCGGCGAGCACGGGCTCTACCGCCTGCTGTTCGCCGGTCTGTCCGAGGCCGACGACCCCGAGATCAGGCGGGCGCTGCGATCGGCCTACCGCACGTTCCATCGCTTCATCCTGTCGCTGGTGGAGGGGCATCAGGGCCGCGAAGGTGCGGGCCGGGTCGCGCCCGAGCCGGTGCTGGCGGCCTGGGCGCTGATCGGACTGGGCACGATGGCGAGCGTCGGTCGGGAGCTCGACCTGATTTCGGGCAAGGAGCGACGCCGGCTGCTGGCGTCGATCGGCCGGCACCTGCTCGGGCCCTGACGGGAAGTTGCCGGAACAAGATCATGGTCGTCGCGTTCGGCCCGCGCCCATGAGCCAGCTCCGAGCCGTCACCGTTCTCGCCGTCATCATCTCTGCCGCCGTCGCCCGCCCCGTGCCGCCCGATTCTTGGGTCGCGTTCTCGAATCAGCGGGTCGTATCGCCGTCAGGCATGCGCTACGTCGTCGTCAAGAAGGCCGGCCGCGGCATCACCTACGAACTCTGCCAGCGCGCCGCCGGCGCCGCGGCCATGACAGCGGCGGCGGTCAGCTCGACCGAGAAGGAGCCGAAGGTCTCGATCGAGCGCGATCCGGCCGATCGGTTGGTGGCGAGCGGCAAGGTCGCGCAGCTGCCGTACCGGATCTTCGTGCCCGACGGGTTCGATGGCTTCCTGCTGTTCGAGAACTACGGCGGCATCGGCCATGGCCAGAGCGTGATCTGGATCGACGGCGCGGGGCAGGAGGCCGTGAGCCTGAAGCTGACCGACATCTTCGGTGTCGTGCCGGAGCAGGCCACACGCACCGTCAGTTCGATCTGGTGGAACGAGGCGGTGTGGATCGACGAGGCGGCTGGATCGATCGTCGTCGTCGCGGTCGGCGACGAGGTCCGCACCATCGCGCTGGCGGACGGGGCCGTCGCCACCCCGGATCGCGATCGGATCCTGTCATGGATCGCGACCGGGTCGACAGCAGCGCGCTCGGCGGCGCTCGAGCTCGTTGGCCGCGGCGAGAAGTCGCTGCTCGATGCCGCCGCGCCGATCGCGGTCCGTCTCTTCCACGACGACGGCGAGCCGATGGCGTTGCGGCTGCGGGCGGCCGTGATGTTGAGCCAGGCCGGGGCTCCGGTCGCCGCCGAGCCGCTGTTCCAGGCTGCCCGCGCCGAAGGCCAGCCCGAGGAGCTGCGGCGCTACGCGGTCGCCAACCTGACCTGCGTGCTCGGCGACAAGGCGTTGCCGGTGCTGCGCGAGCTGATGCGCGGCAAGGCCGGGGCGTTGTGGGGCGACTGCATGCAGTCCTTCGTCAGGCACGGTGAAGCCGCGGTGCCGACGCTGATCGCGATGCTCGGCGAAGCCGGCGAATCGGCCGACTATCGCGGCGGCGCCGCGCACGCCCTGGGCAAGATCAAGAGCGAGCGAGCACTCGACGCGCTGCTCGAGGCCACGGCGACGGCGGAGGACTACGTCGCCAACGCCGCCTGCAACGCGGCGATCGCCACCGGCGGCGAAGGTCTGACCGAGCGCCTGATCGCGGTGCTCGCCGCCGGTTCGACCCAGGACGGTCGCATCGCCATGTACCTCACCAAGCATCCGACGCGAGCGGCCCTGCCGGCGATCGAGGCCGGGCTCGGGCGTGATGGCGACCGGCACCATCGCCGCCGACTCGAGCAGGCCAAGGCCGCCTGCGAACTGGCGCCGGAAGTCGTGAAGTAGAGAACGACGCTGGCAGCGCCCGCTTCCCAATGCAAGACGCCCGTCGCCGCGAGACCGGAGTCCGCGGCGACGGGCGTCGAGGGGAAGATCGGTCAGCGTCGACCGATCGATCCAGGGGCGTCGATCAGAGGCCCATCGTGCCGAGGCGGCCGTTCGAGGAGACGACGCCGAGCGGGTTGATGCCCGGGACGTAGACGGCGCCCTGCGAGGCGATGTTCAGGCCGTGGAAGGCCAGGTTCAGCGGAATCGGCATCGAGTCGGTGAACGAGCCGGACGGGCTGATGTGGAGGAACACCGCCGTGTTGGGGGCGTACTGGAAGCAGCCCGGGGCGCCGAGCGGGCCGAGGTCGAAGTTCATCTGCGAGAGACCGACGAGGGTCGCGCCGATGACCGCGCCGGCCGGGAAGTTCGACGTCGTCATGTCGTAGGTGCCGCCGAGGTGCGCCAGGGTCGAGGTGTGGTCCAACGGGTTGGCGGTGGCCGGCGTGAGGTCGACCAGCACGTTGGCGCCGGGGGCGCTGACATCGACCGGGGGCAGCGGCGTCGAGTTGCCACCGCTGAGGCCGACGAGGGCGACACCCGAACCCGTGGTCGAGTTGTTGAGCACGGTGCCGTAGCTGTACTCGATGTTGCCGTTCGGGTACAGCTTGCACTGGAACGTGTTCATCGTGCCGGTCTGGCCGAAGGCCGCGACGTTCTCCCATGTCGCCATGCAGTGCGTCGTGGTGGCAGTCCAGTAGAACGTGCCGCCGAGGCCGGTGCCGCCCTGGTTGAAGTTCCAGTCACTCCAGCACGGGGCGAGGCGCGGGCTCTGGCTGGCGAACTCGGCGGCGGTCGCCGAGAAGTCGTTGTTGGTGTTCGGCGTCATCCAGATGAAGCCGTTGGAGCAGGTGTCGACCGAGGTCAGCGTGGCGCCCATGAACGGGAAGCCGCCCATCGCGGTCAGGGGGCAGTTGACCTGCGTGTCGTCGCCCTGGACCAGGATGTCGGCCGCGGTGTAGCCGGTGTCGAAGCCGGTGCCGGGCGTGGCGACGTAGGTGTTGCCGCCCGAGGCGACGAACAGGTGGCTCGTGTTGCTGAGGTCGATCGTGCCGTTCGCGAACTCTTCGAACCAGGTGCCGGAGGTCGGGCTCGGGCAGCCTGCGCCGTAGCTCGACGAGGTCGCGTAGTTGTAGGTCGGGATCGTCGGGCCGGGGGTCAGCGGGCAGTTCGTCACCGTGGTGCTGGTGAGGACGTAGTCGGTCGGGTTGGTCGGAGTCAGCAACCAGCTGGTGCCGCTGAGATCGTTGGTGCCGGCAGCGAACAGCTCGTAGCCGGTCGCGCCTGCGATGATCGGCGTCGCCGAGCCGGCCAGGGCCGTCAGGTCGAGGGCGTTGGCGGCGACGTTGTTGCCGGCGGTGAGGCCGACGATGCCGGTCGAGGTCGACGGCGAGTGCAGCGTCTCGTAGTGCAGCACGATCTCACCGGTGATCGACAGCACGAGTTCCATGTTGGCGAACTCGGTCGTGCTGTTGTAGTAGTGCGGGACGTCCTTCCAGACGACGTGCGCCGTGATCGCCGACTCGTTGTAGAAGACACCGCCGCCGGCCGGCAAGGAGGTCGCATTCGGCTGCCAGTCGTCCCAGAACACCGCGATGCGCGGACCCTGGGCCAGGAACTCGGCTTCGCTGTCGCTGAAGTCGGACGAGGTGTTGATGCCGAACCAGACGTAGCCGTTCGAGGCGACCGTGATGACGTTGTAGTTGGTGCCGTTGAACGGGAACGCGAACGGCAGCGCGATGATCTGCGTGGTGTCGTCACCCATCAGCAGGTCGGTGCCGGGCGGGGTGTTGTTGATGTGGACGCAGTACTGGGCGAGGGACGGTGCGGCGAGGAGGGCCGCGACGAGCATGGTCTTCTTGATCATTCGATTTGGCCCGCAGCGCAGGGAGACGATGGCGCGGGGTGCGCTGGGGAAGCTGCGGGGCGAGCATTGTGCCGCTTTGGTCCCGAACGGCAAGTGGGCTTGACCCGGGAGTCTGGCCATGGATGAGCTGCGGATACGCCGTTGCGCATTCATGCGGGAGGGCGGCTCGTCTCCTCGCGTGCCGATCCGTCACCGGGACGGCCGCCTTCGCCGTGGACCCTTGCCCGGCACATCGAGAGCCTCCCTGGGCGGGTTGGACGGAATCAGGCGCGCCGGGCCGGTGCCGATGAGGTCGCCGCGTCCGGCCTGCAGCAGAGCTGCCTTCACGGTGTGCCAGTTCTCGGGCTTGAAGAACTGCATCAGCGCGCGCTGCACCTCGCGGTCCTTGAGCTTCCTCACCGTCTCGACCGGGCGCATCGTCACCGGATCGAGTCCGGTCCAATACATGCAGGTGGCGATGTCCATCGGCGCCGGGATGAAGTCCTGCACCTGCCGCGGCCGGTAGCCGCGCTGCTTCAGGAACACGGCCAGCTCGATCATCTCGGCAGTGCCCGAGCCCGGATGCGAGGCGATGAAGTACGGGATCAGGTACTGCTCCTTGCCGGCGCGCCGGCTGGCCGCGGCGAACTTGTCGGCGAACTCGTCGAAGGTCGCGATCGCCGGCTTCTTCATCAGCTCGAGCACGCGGTCGCTGGTGTGTTCGGGCGCGACCTTGAGCTGGCCACCGGTGTGGTGGCGGGCCATGTCGTCGATGTACTCGTCGTCGAGCCGGGCCAGGTCCATGCGGATACCGCTGGCGACGCGCACCGATTTGATGCCGGGGGTCTCGCGTACCTGCCGCAGCAGATCCTTGGTCGGCCCGTGATCGGTGCCGAGCAGCTTGCAGACCGTCGGGTGCACGCAGGACAGGCGACGACATCGGGCCTCGATCTCGGGCCGCGTGCAGCGCATTCGGTACATGTTGGCGGTCGGGCCGCCGACGTCGCTGATGTGTCCCTTGAAGGCCGGATCCCTGGTCATGCCCTCGACCTCGCGCAGGATCGAGCCCTCGCTGCGGCTCTGGATCGCGCGCCCCTGATGCATGGTGATCGAGCAGAAGGTGCAGCCGCCGAAGCAGCCGCGCATCGTCGTCACCGAGTCGGCGATCATCACGTGCGCCGGGATCGGCTCGCGATAGCGCGGGTGTGGTCGACGCGTGTACGGGAGGTCGTAGACGCGATCGAGCTCGGTCTCGTCGAGCGCCAGGTTCGGCGGGTTGACGACGAGCAGGCGATCGCCGTGGCGTTGGGTGAGGCGGCGGCCGTTCAACGGGTTGGTCTCGTGGTGCAGCAGGCGGGTCGCGGTCGCGAACGCGACCTTGTCGGCCTTGACCTCTTCGAAGCCCGGCAGCTCGATAGTGCGGTTGTCGCAGGCCGCGTCGTGCCATTCGTGCGCCGGCAGCTCCTCCCTGGCGCCGAGCAGGTAGGCCACGCCGCGCAGATCGCGGCAGTCGGCGATCGGTCTGCCGGCGGCGAGGCGCCGGCAGACCTCGACCAGGACGCGTTCGCCCATGCCGAAGCCGACCAGGTCCGCCTTGCTGGTGACGAGGATGCTCGGCCGCACCGTCTCCGACCAGTAGTCGAAATGGGCGATGCGTCGCAGCGAGGCCTCGACGCCGCCGGCCACGACCGGCACGCCGGGGAAGGCCTCGCGACAGCGCTGCGCGTAGACGTTGGTCGCGCGGTCGGGTCGCAGCTCGATCCGGCCACCGGGCGAGTAGGCGTCCTCGTTGCGCCGCTTCTTGTTCGCCGTGTAGTGGTTGATCATCGAGTCCATGTTGCCGGCGCTGACGGCGAAGCAGAGCCGCGGCCGGCCGAACTCGCGGAACGCCTCGGCGTCGTGCCAGGCCGGCTGCGCCAGGATCGCAATGCGGAACCCCTCGGCCTCGAGCAGTCGGCCGAGCAGTGCTGCGGCGAACGACGGATGGTCGACGTAGGCGTCGCCGCTGACGAACACGACGTCGACCTCGTCGAAGCCGCGGGCCGCCATCTCGGCTCTGGTGGTCGGCAGGAACTGGCGCGGGTCAGGAGTGCTGCAGGGGCCGGGCATCGGCGCGCGATGGTAGCGGCAAACGCAGTAGGCTGGCAGGATCTACCGCTTGCGCAGCCAGAGGCTGCCGCCGACGGCGGTGCCGAGCTTCGGCATCAACGGCAGCAGCTCTTCGGGCGCATGCTCGGCCAGCGTGGCGCCGTGCAGCGCGATCTCCCAGTCGCGATTGTGCATCAGGAATGCGCGCAGGAAGTAGGCCTCGTTCCAGGCGCGGCCCTCGCGCACCCAGGACGGCTCGTACTCGAAGTTCGTGTGGATGTCGTGGAAGTGCACCCAGACGCCGGGCTGCAGGCAGGGCAGGATCGCGAACAGCGCGTGCGCGACATCGCTGCCGGTCTTGCAGACGTGGCTGCTGTCGATGAACAGGATGTCCCGCGCCCGCAGCGCGCGGAACTCGTCGAGGTCGACGTCCTGCACGCGTTGTTGCAGCAGGCGCGTGCGCGCCACATCTTCGGGCCGGAGCAGCGAGCGCAGCCGGTCGGGATAGGGCTCGACGAAGACGCAGTCGATGCGGTTGTCGAGGTGACGTTCGTCGGTGTCGAGCAGCACCGCGGAAGACCAGCCGGCGCCGACCTCGATGACGCGCTGCGGCTGCAGATGGCGCAGCAGGGCGTGATAGGTGAACGCGTCGCCGTAGGGGAAGTAATCCTGATCGAGGCAGAA
>JAGQRA010000955.1 GCA_020425885.1 Planctomycetota bacterium
ACTTTCTAAATAGTGTTCTTTCTCTTTAATTAATTAATCAATAATAATTATTAACAGCCGCCGGCTCGACAGGTCGACCACGCCATCGACATCGCCGCGGACCGGCAGGTCGGGCAGCTGTTCGCCGGCCGGGGCGCGGCCGAACGCGGTTTCGTCGGCGAAGAACCAGGTCGAGCCGAAGGGCAGCGTCGACGGCAAGTCGCCCTGTGGCGACAGCCGGAACACGCCCGGCACTTCGACCAGCGGTCGCAACGCGTAGAGCCCGGTGCCGCCGTCGCCGAACGGTGGCGCGAGCAGGCGGTCGATCGCCCAGTGCAGCTGCACCACGGTTCCTTTCGCATTGGCGTGGGGCAGTCCGGCGACGAACATCGGCGAAGCCACGCCGTCGTCGACCTGGCGCCGGATCGCCGCGTGCAGCGCCGCCGATTGGCGGTCGGCGGCGCGCTGATCGGTTCGCATCGCGACGAACGGGATCGCCCAGACGATCAGCACCAGCCCGGTCGCGAGCCGGCCCGGCGCGGCGAGCAGGCCGGCGAGCACCACGGACGGCAGGTAGAGGTAGCGCAGGTTGTGCGGCAGGTCGCCGGCGCCGAGGAAGGCGGCGAGCGGCGCCATGGCGACGACGAACAACAGCAGCGCGAGGCCGAGTCGGAGCGGTCGGCGCAGCCACCACAGCACGGGCCACAGAAGCGGCGCCACCGCGATGGCGATCAGCACCGCCGGCGACAGGCCGAACATCGTCAGGGCGGCGTGATCCTGACCCGACCAGCAGATCGGCACCGTGACGTTGCGGATGTAGGTCAAGAGGCCGATCGCCATCGCCCGCGGGTCGTAGCTGGCGGCGAGGTAGCCGCCGAAGCGTCCGAGCACGAGCCAGCGGAAGGCGAGGTAGGCCGCGAACAGGAGCCAGATCGGACCCGATTCGCGCCCGGCCCGTCGCAACCGCCGGCCGGCGTCGCCGCCGGTGCGCGTCGCCGCCAGCACGGTCAGGATCGGCGGCAGCACGAACGCCGATTCCTTGCTCATGAAGGCCAGCGTCGTGGCGGCGAGGATCGGCCACCTCGCGGTGGGGTCGCCGTCGGCAACGCGATCGAGACGCCGCACGAACAGCCAGGTCGCGAGCAGGATCCAGACCGTGGTGTGGCTGTCGACGCGGCCGACGGCCCAGGCCAGCGAGCCGACATGGCCCGGCATCATCGCCCAGCAGAGGCCGGCGCAGAACGCCGCACGGTCGGGCAGGAAGCGGCGCCACAGCAGGCCGACCAACAGCGCGCTCAGGCCGTGGGCGAGCACGTTGGAGAGGTGCGAGAAGAACGGGTCGGCGCCGGCGACGAGCTGGTCGAACCAGAAGCTCAGCGTGATCAGTGGGCGGTAGAACAGCCAGACATCGGTGGCCCCGTACTGTGGCCCGACGAAATCGTGCAGCACGGCGCCGAGGTCGCGGCTGTAGTTCAGCGCCAGGAAGTCGTCGCTCTGCCAGTACGGATCGAGCGGCCACCAGGCCGCGATCGCGAGCAGGGGCAGCAGCACGAACCAGCGGGGCAGGGCCGGCAACCCGGTCGCAGCATCGAGGCCGCGGTTCACAGCATCACGCCGAGCAGCTCCATCTCCATCTTCATCTCGCCGTTGCAGAACACCTGCGCCGGCATGCGTGCCAGGCGGCGGCCCGAGATGCGGATGTCGCCGCTGACGAAGTAGACGCGGGCCGGCGGCTCGACGGTGCCGCGCATGCGCACGTCGTTGAGCCCGGCCAGGCCGATGAATCGGTCGGAGGCCCACACGTTGGCCTTCTTGATCAGGAACGATGCGACCTGGGCGGCGCCCTCGATCATCAGCACGCCCGGCATCAGCGGTCGACCCGGAATGTGACCGCTGGCCCACCAGGCATCCTCGCCCCACTCCTTGTAGCCGACCGCGAGGTTGCGCTCGGGGTCGTAGTGGCAGATGCCGTCGAGCAGCTGGAAGTGGTCGCGGTGGGGCAGCGCCGCCCGCAGTTCTTCCTCGGGAATGACGATGCGGTTCAGATCGAGGTTCTGCAGATCGACGAGCGGACTTGCCATGGCGGGGACGGACTGTAGCCCGCGCCGTCCATCAGGAACACGCTCCGACACGCCAATATCACCCTGCGCAGCGATGGCCGCCGTGGTCCTCGCGCGACGTGCTCTCGGATCTTCAGCGCAGGCGGGTGAGCGTCACGTCCAGCCGCGGCAGCGGCTCGCCGTCCTTGATCGTGAGCGGCCGTGTCCAGGGGCCGTGGTCCTTCTTCTCGACGAGCACCATCCATCGTCCCGGCACCAGGTGGGGGAACGTGACCATGCCGACGGCGTCGGTGTCGGCCTCGAGCAGGCAGAGCTTGGTGCGATCTAGGGCCTGCAGCCTGACGTGGGCCTGGTCGAGGCCGTAGCCGGTCTTGTCCGCGACCAGCACTTCGAGGGCGACGCCACGCGGCACGACGAGCGGGTAGCCCTGGCCCTGGGGCATGTTGCCATACATGCGGGAGCCGGGCTGCACCGTGATCAGCTCGGGCGCCGCCAATGGCAGTCCCTGATTGCCACTGATGATCTCGTAGTCGCCGGCGAGCACGTCTTCGAAGACCACGCCGCCGTAGTTGTCGGTCTTGCCCAGATGCTCGCGTCGGCCCGGTGGATCGCCGACCGGCTGCAGCCTGATGTCGACCCCGCAGTACGGGTTGGCATCCTGGTCGCGCACCAGGATCGAGAACGGCGCGGCCGGCGTGATCGACAGCACGACGTCGTCGCACAGCGCGTGTTCGGCATCGATGGTCAAGGTGCGGCGGCTGCCGTTGAGTCCGGGCGAGTAGACCGAGACCGCATACGGGTAGGCCGAGAACGGGATGTCGCGGACCTCGAAGACCGGGGTGCCGACACCGCGTTTCACGGCTACGACCTGCTTGAACGGGCGCTCGCCCTTCTCGCCTCGGCCGGCGGCCGAGCGCAGCTCCTCGACGATGACCGAGATCGTCTCGATGCGATTGAGCACCGAGACGGCGAGCTGGATGTCGCCGCGGATGATGCCCTTCTCCCAGCCGGTCGTGTCGACGAGGCTGACCTCGTCCGACATGTGGAATACGCCTTCCGCCCTGGCGGCGCCGCCGCTCGCCACGGCCGGGGCGGCGATGGCCTCGACCGCGGCGTCAGGGGGTGCCGGCAACCCGACTTCGTCCGCCGGCGAAGGAGAGAGCTCGATGGCATGGGAATCTCCGCTGAACAACACCACACCGACGCCGGCGCCGAAGGCCAGCAGGAGGCTCAGGATGATGAAGTCGCGGGTCTGCATCGGGGGGATCGGGCAGTGCTGCTGCCCACCGAATAGTAACCCCGGGAGGTGAGGCAACGGCGAAGGAGTCCCGACTCGGGTCGATTCCCGAGCGGATGCGGCGGCGCCGCGACCTCGGGGCCGCCTATTGACTGCCGACGTAGAGGTGCACGGCGTTGGATGCGAGGGCGCCGACCACGGTCAGGGCGCTGGCCGGGTCGTAGGTGAAGCCCTGGGTATGGATGTTCAGGCGCAGCAGCGCCGGGATGGCCAGCGGCACCGAACGCGAGGTCAGACCACCGGGGTTCAGGAACAGCAGATTGAACAGCCGGTCGGCGTGTTGATGACAGCCGGCCATGCCAACGGCGGTAAGGTCGAGCGGTGTCGGCAGCTGGTTCAGGCCGACGGTCACGATGCCGAACATCGTCGTCGGCGCCATGTCGCTGACGGTCAGGTTGATCACCGTGTTCTGGATCGGGCGGGCGCTGGCATCGAGCGCGATCGGGATCGCCTCGGGACCGAACGTGACGGCCGGCGCGATCGCGAGCGGCAGCGCGGCCGACAGGTCGAGGTTGCCCGGATCACCGGGGCCGCCGCCCAGCGTGAAGCCGGTGAGGTAGGCGTTGCCGAGGTTGCTGATCGAGTTCCAGACGATCGACACGTGACCGGTGGCGAGCTCGAACTGGAACTGCAACGTGTCGCCCGCGGCGTGACCGTACGAGGGTACGTTGTCCCAGGTGATGTAGTGGATGCCGTTCCGTTCCTCGGACCAGACGGTGCCGCCGGCGGTGGGGTTGTAGTCGTGCCAGCTGCACCAGGCCGGATGGGGGAAGGCGAGCAGGGCCGGCACCGTCGGGGCGAAGGCGGCGCCGTTGTAGCCAGTCGAGATGAAGCCGTTGGAACAGACCTCGAGACTTGCCGTGCTCAGGTTGGTGCCGATCGGCATCGTGGCCGACAACGGCACGGTGACGACGGCATCGTCACCGAGGGCCAGCGCGGCGGCGGCGGCGGTCGGCGCGACGAACGTGGCGAGGCCGGTTCGGGCGTCGTAGCCGGCGCCCGTGTTCTGCAGCGTCATGCTGGTCGGAGCCGGCGCCATCAGGTCGAAGGTGCCGGCGGCGAAGTGCTCGTAGAAGCTGTTGAAGGCGCGGACGCAGCCATCCCCGTACCGCGTCGCGGTCGCGAACACCGAACCGGGCGTGCCGGGTGAGTAGTGGATGCTGCAGTTGACGACGCGCGGCGTGTAGAGGCCGCCGGACCACGGCATGTTGTCGGCTTCACCGGCATCGAGGGTCAGCTCGTTCGTGCTGTATTGCTGATTGCTGCCAATGCCATCGGTGTAGCCGTGGTCGAAGCCGTGGGCGATCACGGCGATGCCCCAGACGCCGACCGTCAAGGCGAGCGGCGAGGCCAAGGCGCACGGCGCCGGCACGTTGATCGCGCCGCGCGGGCTGACCGTGCTACCGAGAACGCTCGGTCCGGTCCACAGGGCCTGTGATGCCATCTTACCGGCGCGGCCGCCGGCAACGGTGTAGACGTCCGCCGTGCCGCCGAGTCCGCTGAAGCTGTTGAGGTCGAGACCGGCGATCGTGATCGGGGTGTTGACCGTCAGGTCGAAGTAGACCGCGCCCCCGACCGTGCTGCCGTTGTTGGCCAGAAACAGCGTCGTGAGCGGCGATTGACAGGCGGCAGGGCCGGCGAGTGCCAGCGCAGCAAAGCAGGCGAGCAGATTCTGCATGAGGTAGGTCTCGGTTGAGCGCGGCCAGACGAATGCGCCCGCATGGGCGCACAGCATACCGCGATGTCGGACCAGGGGGGCGTCGCCGGAGCCAGCCTGCCTCAGGGACGCTGCGACCAGTGCAGGCGCGTGATCAGCCAGCGGTTGCCGACGCGGCGCAGCATGCCGGTGACGCTGCCGTCGAAAGTGGATTCGCCCCCGACCGTATCGGTGATGCGCTCGTCGTACGCGGTCGAGAACCACGCCAGTCGATCGGTCATCGGCTCGATGCGCAGGTCGCGCCAGTTCAGTTCCATGGCCCGGACCGTCATCGCGAAACCCGCCATCGCCGTGCGCAGCTCGCCGAACGATGCGAACTTGACCGCCCCGTCCGAGATCATGCGGAAGTCGGCCGGGTCGCAGTGGCCGAGCCAGCCGTTCGGTCCGCGGGCGGCGAGAGCGGCGGGGATCGACTCGAGGTCGCGCCGGATCTCGGCCACGGTTGCCGTCTCGGCAGTGGCGGACAGCGGCGGCGATGCGCAGGCTGCCAGCGCGGCGGCCGCGAGGATGGCCAGCGAGGCTGCCCTCGCGGCATCGGGGGCGGGAACCAGGCTCGGCTCAGGTCGCGGACCCATGGCCGGCGAGCATACGCGATCGGCGATGCGCACGGTACCCGCGGTGACGCCGGCAGCCGATCGGACGCCATCTCAGCCCTGTTGCGGTAGCGACGTCGGGAGCGCGGTGCTCGACTCGTCGTCATGACGATCCGGCGCGAGTTGCTCGAGCACGGCGGTCACCTGCGCACCGGCACCGAGCTGTTGCACGATCCGAAGCGCAACAAGGGCACGGCGTTCTCACCGGCCGAACGCGAGGCCCTCGGCCTGCGCGGCCTGCTGCCGCCCCACGCCTTCAGCGAGCGGGAGCAGGTGCAGCGGGCGCTCGAGAACATCCGGCGCTCGGCCGACCCGCTGCAGCGCTACATCGCGATGGCGGCGCTGCAGGATCGCAACGAGACCCTCTACTTCCGCGTGCTGCTCGACAACCTGACCGAGCTGATGCCGATCGTCTACACGCCGACGGTCGGTCAGGCCTGCCAGCAGTTCGGCCACATCTTCCGCCGCCCGCGCGGCCTGTTCGTCTCGGTCGAGGATCGCGGCCGCATCGGCGAGGTGCTGCAGAACTGGCCGGTGCGCGACGTCCGCGTCATCGTCGTCACCGACGGCGAACGCATCCTCGGTCTCGGCGATCTCGGCGCGCACGGCATGGGCATTCCGGTCGGCAAGCTCAACCTCTACACTGCCTGCGCCGGCATCGATCCACGTCTCTGCCTGCCGATCACGCTCGACGTCGGCACCGACAACACCGCCCTGCTCGACGATCTGCTCTACGTCGGCCTGCGGCGGCCGCGGCTGCGCGGCGGCGACTACGACGAGTTCCTCGACGAGTTCGTCACCGCCGTCATGCGGGCCTATCCGCGCGTGCTGCTGCAGTTCGAGGACTTCGGCAACCGCCACGCGTTCACCCTGCTGGCGCGCTATCGCGATCGGCTGTGCTGCTTCAACGACGATATCCAGGGCACCGCGGCGGTCGCCCTGGCCGGCATCCTGGCGTCGCTGCGGGTCACCGGCGGCAGCCTCGCCGATCACCGGCTGCTGTTCCTCGGCGCCGGTGAGGCCGGCACCGGCATCGCCGATCTGATCACCGCCGAACTCATAGCCTCTGGCATGGCCGCGGATGACGCCCGCCGGCATTGCTGGCTCGTCGACAGCAAGGGCCTGGTCACGGCCTGCCGCCAGGACCTGGCGCCGCACAAGCGACCCTACGCCCACGGCCACGCGCCAGTCGATTCGTTGCTCGGCGCCGTGCGGGCGCTGCGGCCGACGGCGTTGATCGGAGTCTCGGGTCAGCCGCAGGCCTTCACCGAGCCGGTGGTGTCGACGATGGCGGCGATGAACGATCACCCGCTGGTGTTCGCGCTGTCGAACCCGACGGCCAAGGCCGAGTGCACGGCGCGCCAGGCCTACACCTGGTCGGGCGGGCAGGCGATCTTCGCCAGCGGCAGCCCGTTCGACCCGGTCGAGTTCGCCGGTCGCACGCACGTGCCGGGCCAGGGCAACAACGCCTACGTGTTTCCCGGCGTCGGGCTCGGCATCACGGCCAGCGGCGCCAGCCGGGTTCCGGACGAGATGTTCCGCATCGCCGCGCGCGTGCTGGCCGGGATGACCTCGGAGGCGGACCTGATGCGGGGCTGCCTCTACCCGCCGCTCTCCGACATCCGCGCCGTGTCGCTGCAGATCGGCGCGGCCGTCGCGGAGTATGCCTGGGACCACGATCTCACGACGCAGGCGCGGCCAAAGGACGTGCTCGCGCACGTGCGTTCGTTCGTCTACGAGCCGGACTACGACAGCTACGTGGTGGGGGGCGATTGAGTTGATCGAACCACCTCGGCACTCGGCCGCCGCAGAGCATCTGCTCGCGAACCGCGCCTGCTTCGGCAGCTTGCAGCCGTAGCATCGGGATCGTCACCGCGCCCCGCAGCGAGGTATGCTCGCGACGCGGCTGTGCCCCATTCCGGTTCCTGCTCGCCGATCCGAACGCCATGAGACTCACCACCCTGTCCGCTCTCTCGTTGCTCCCCCTCTTCGCCATCTCCGCCACGGCCCAGGCCTACGTCATCGATCAGCCCCAGGGCAACGACACGTTCGGCGCCCGCTCGACCGGCCAGACCTTCACCCCCGGCGTCGGCGTCACCCCGACCCCCGGTCCAGGTAACCCGATCCTGTTCCTGACCGAGATGGATCTCTACCACGGCAACTATGCCTCGGCTCTGCCGTCGGCCACGACCTGGCTCAAGATCTACGATGGTGACCCGCAGAACGGCGGCAACTTCGTCGGCATCTCGTCGAACACGGTCGACACCACCGGGCTCACGTTCCGCACGCTGATGCACTGGGACTTCGCCCAGCTGCCGCTGCTGACGACAACCGAGTACTGGGCGGTGATGTCCTCGACCAGCTCGCCGGCCACGATCGACGTCGCCGAGGTCTCGCTCGAGACCGCGCCGCGCGGCCTCGTGCCGCCAGGCGCCTATGCCGGCGGTGCTGGCCTGATCGCCAACATCGTCAAGCACACCAACGACGTCGACGCCCGGTTCACGGCCCGCTTCTTCAACGGTGTCATCGGCTCGTTCACCGTCTCCGGCACCGGCTGTCCGAGCTCGGTCGGCCAGGCGAGCCTGTCGTCGGCGAACACGCCGCGCATCGGCCAGACCTTCCAGGCCGACTTCGCCAACCTCGCTCCGACCGGGTTGCCGTTCGCCGTGTTCGGTCTCTCGGACACGACGTGGAACTCGCTGCCGTTGCCGCTGCCGCTGGCCAGCCTGATCCCTGGCACGCCGGCGGCCTGCATGGTCATGGTCAGCCCCGATGCCGTGCAGCTGATGGCGCTGAGCGGCACCTCGGCGAGCGTGACCATGTCGCTGCCCAATTCGCCGAGCCTGCCCGGACTGCTGCTGTATCTGCAGGGCGCGCAGCTCGAAGGCGCCAGCGTCAGCGTGACGGCGAAGGGCACGATGCTGGTCGGCAACTGATCGACCCGTTCCGGCGCCGTTCACCATGAGTCGCCGGATCCTGGCGCATCCCGAATCCGGGATCACGTTGCGGTTTCGTCGTCCGCCGTGCGCTCGCACCCGCGTGCTCTCGGGGAGCGTAGCTGTCGCGGTGCCACGGCTCCGAACGCGGTGTTCGGGCGATGGCATTCCGCGGGCCCGGGCTTCGCCTGAGGCGCAAACGCGATGATCGAAACCGCCCCTTCGTCCAAGGCCCGAACGCGCATGCTACGGGTCGTCGTCCTGATCGCCGGCCTCGCCCTCACCTGTTGCAAGAAGGGCTCGTCCTCGGGCGACATCGGTCCGGCGCCGATCGCGTCGCTGCGCGGCACCGTGCTGACCACCGGCGGCGAGCCGATCGGCGGGCTCACGGTCCGCAGCGGCACGGTGCTGTCGACCGAGAGTGACGAGAAC
>JAGQRA010000956.1 GCA_020425885.1 Planctomycetota bacterium
ACTCCGCGGCACCGCAGTTGAGCAACGGAACCGCCGGCGTACGCGTTCGCGTCGTCGATGCGGACGGCGCACCGGTGTACGGGGTCGAAGTCTCCTGGCCGGCCGCTCCGGATGCATTCGCGATGACCGGGCCCGATGGGGTCGCCTGGCTGCAGCTGCGGCCACCGACCGACCGGGCACAGGTGCAGCTCGCGATCAAGGCGCCGGGGCGCGCGTCCCTGCACCCCACCGCCAACGTGCAACTCGGCTGCTGGGGCGATGCCGGCGATCAGGTCCTGCTACCGGCGTGCCGGCTCACGGGCCGGGTCGTCGACGAACGGCACGAAGCCCTGGTCGGCGCCACGGTGTTCGTCGCGGCCGCCGACCTGCCATTGCCGCCCACGGGCTACCTCGAACTCGGGCCGCCGCCGCTCGAGGACTTCGAGGTCGCGGTCGTGCAGACGAATCGCGACGGCGTGTTCCGGCTCGACGGTGTCCCGGCGGTGCCGGTCCGCGTCTGGGCGGTGACCGCCGAATGCCGGTTCGCGCCGAGCGACGAACTGCGGCCCGATCCAGAGGCGATCGTCGACGCCGGCACCCTCCGTTGCCTGCCGCTACTGCCGGGTTCGCAGATCACGGGAACGGTTCGGGATCCGAAGGGGCGCCCGCTGTCCGGCGCCCGGATCCGGCGACGCGTCAGCAACGGCTTCGCCGACCCGGCGCGGGTGTTGTCCAGCCGTTGGTTCGACGCCGCCGAGGACGGCACGTTCACGATGCCGGCGCGCGCGGGTATGACGTTCGAGCTGCTCGTCGAGGCCGACGGCTACGCCCCGCAGCGACTCGCGGCCGTGGTCGCCGGCACCGACCTGCAGATGCAGCTGCTCGACCAGCGCTGAGACGAGAGGCCCGACCTATCCCGGATCGAGCGCAGCGGTGCTGTCGGCGAACGAGTCGTCCGCGCGCCCCAGCGACCTCGACAACGGATCGCCATCGGCCTCACGTTCCGCCGCCAGTCGCTGCAGGAACGAGCCCCAGCCAGTGGACGTTCGGTCTGAGGCCCGGGTCGAAGCGCTGCACGAACGCCAGCCGCCCGCGGCTACTGCGAGTAGCCCCGCCATCGGGGCAGCCACAGCGGGATCTCGCTCCGATAGCGTTCGAACGACGCCCCGAACCGCTGCCGCAGGTCGCGCTCCTCGGCCGGCCGCAGCATGATGTGCCAGATCACCGAGCCGATCAGCGCATAGGCAACGACCCACCAGTTCGCGAGCAAGAGGCCAACGGCGATGCCCTGGGCGATCCCGGCGACCGCCATCGGGTTGCGGACGTGCCGGTAGGGGCCGGTGACGACCAGTTCGCGCGCGGTGGCGAGCGGCAACGGTGTGCCCTTGCCGCGCACCGCCATGGTCAGCCCCGACGTCAACCCCAGCGCGCTGGCGACGACGAACACCGCAACGCCGGTCGCGCGATGGCCCGCAAACGGCGTCGGCGCAAGCCCGCATGCCGTGGTCGCAGCGTGGATCGCCCAGGGCAGCAGCAACAGGAACAGCGTCCAGAATACCGCGGTTTGCAGCAGCGTCACCGCCACATGACGCCAGGTCGGGGCCTCGCTCGCGACGCGGAACGGGTTCATCCGCGGACCACGCGGAAGCACCACGCGTTGACGACCACGCATAGGCCCATGGTCGCGCTCGGCATCGCGCCGCCACCCGCGAGCCACATCGCCGCGAGGCACCAGAGCTGGGCATAGAGCGCACCGCCGACAACCATCGCGAACGTGTGCAGTGCCCAGGGCCGGCCGCGACTCAAGCCAACCGCAGTCGTTGCCGACCCAGCAACCAGGACCACGGCATCGGGCAGAGCAAAGGCGAACAGAACCATCTCGGGCCAGTCGCCGAAGCCGAACAGCTGTCGCGATTCGGGCACGAGGGCGAGCAGGCCCCACCAGGCGGCAACGAGGGCCGCCTGTGTCCACAGGAACAGCACCGGCAAAGTGTGCTTGGAGCCCATCACCGGATTGTCGCCAACGATCGGCGCCTAGTCGATCGTCAACGTTCGCCGGTAGAATCCGACGCGCCACCTTGTGCACCTTCCTGGTCCTGCTGATCCCGAGCCGCGCCGATCGCGAGCACGCCATCGCGGTGGCGCGCGAGCATGGCTTCGAGCCCGGAATCTACGACCGCGGTGATCCCCACCTGCCGGAGCAGCATCGCGACATGGCGCTGTTCGACCCCGACGGCGCGCATTGTCACTGCGGCACGTCGATCGGCAGGAGTTTCGGCGAGCCGCGACATCGCGAGAGCGTCGCGCGCAAGGCGCGTCGCGGCCGGCGAGCGAAGTGGGCGGAAAGCAAGCGTCAGGCGTGGATCGAACAGCAGCTGGGCAGCCGCAGGGCGGCCCCTGGCTTGTCGCGGGGTGCCGTCCTCGAACTCGATCGGTGGCTGGCCCTGGCCGAAGCTGCGCTGGCCGACCCGCGTATCGGACGCATCGGGGTCGTCGTGCAGGAGTTCAACGAACGGGTGTCCGACTGGCGCCCCGCGGTCGAAGCAAGAGCGTCGCTGCAAACGCTACAGGAAGTCGCGCGACTGACTCCGACGTGGTTGACCGCGTGACCGCGTCAGCGCTGACCGATCAGCACTTCGTCGCCACCAGCCCTCCCCTACCCCAGATCGAGCGCGGCGGTGCTGTCGGCAAACGAATCGTCCGCCCGCCCCATGCCGCGCAACACGGCCAGGTAGAGATTGGCCAGCGGCGTCTCCTTGGCGAAGGCGACGTGGCCGCGCCCCTTGGCCACGCCGCCGCCTTCGCCGGCCAGCAGCATCGGCAGATCGTCGTGATTGTGCCGATTGCCGTCGCTCAAAGCCGAACCGAACACGACCAGCGTCCGCGACAGCAGATCGCCGTCGCCCTCGCGTTCCGCCGCCAGCCGCTGCAGGAACGCGCCCAGCATCTCGACATGGAAACGGTTGATCCTGGCGATGCGCTCGCATTTCGCCGCGTCCTTGCCGTGATGGCTGAGGTCGTGGTGGCCTTCGGGCACCCCGAGGAAACGATAGCTGAGGTTGCTGCCGGCATTGCCGAGCATCAGCGAGATGACACGCGTCGACTCCGAGGCGATCGCGAGCGCCATGATCTCGTAGATCAAGCCGAGCCGCTCCGCGAACGAGGCACCGTCGGTCATCAATCCGGCCGGCAGCGCGACTTCCGACCGCTCGGCATCGAGCCGGGCCAGCCGGGTCTCGAGTTCGCGCACCGACTCCAGGTAGTCGGCCAGCTTGCCGCGATCGGCCGCACCGAGCCGACCGGACAGCGACTTCGCGTCGGCGCGGACGGCATCGAGCACCGAACGGTCGCGCCGCCGCTGCCGCTCGGCCTGCTCGGCGCTCTGCGCCAGCGCCGGGTCGCCGAACAGCCGCGCGAACACGGCACGCGGGTCGACCTCCTTGGCGACCGGCTTGTCCGACGTCCGCCAACTGATGTAGCTGCTGTAGGCGCACGAGTAGCCCGAGTCACAGCTGCCGGCGCTGCGGCCAGGCTCCATGCCGAGCTCGAGCGATGGCAGCCGCGTCTCGCCGCCGACCTGCTCGGCGATGAGCTGATCGACCGAGGTGCCGGCCAGGATGTCCGCCCCGGCCGTCTTGCGCGGATGGGCGCAGGTCAGGAACGAGCCGCCGGCGCGCGCGTGATCGCCGAAGCCGTCGCCGTGCGCGCGTCCGCCATCGATCGCCAGCCCGCTGAAGACCGTCAGCCGATCGCGCAACGGCCCCAGCGGTGCGAGGGTCTCCGACAACCGCATGGCCGCGCCTTCGCCGTTCGGACGCCACCTCGCCATGTCCATGCCGTTCGGCGCGAAGACGAAGACCGCGCGTCGCGGCGCCGACACCGTCGCCGTGAGCGCCGGCTGCATCGCGTCCAACCACGGCAGGGCGACGGCGCAGGCCGAACCGCGCAGGAAGGTGCGACGGTCGAGGCAGCGGCGGCGGAACGGGCGCATGGGCCGGCATTATCGTGCCGGCGCGCCCGAGCGGCCAGCCCACGGTCGGTGCGGCCGTGCGGCCGTCGAACCCTCGCGGTATTGCGGATGACGACCACTACGAGATGTCGCCCCCGCTCCCAAGGCGACATCCGGGCTGCGATGCAGGTCGTGGCCGACCGAACCGATAGGAAGACACCATGACAAAGCGCACCGTCGCGGCCGTCTGCGCCCTCTTCCTACTTGCGACCGCAGGGTGCCATTTCCATCCGCATCATCCGCGGGTCGGGCCTCGAGTCGGTAGGGTGTTCGTCCCGGTCCCGGTCCCGGTCCCGGTCCCGGTCGCCGGTCGCCCCATGCCGCGCCCGCCCGTACCATGGCGCTGACTGAGGAAGCGAGCCGGACGACGAGCCGCATGGAGTCCTGGCTCGCGTAGAGCGAGCAGCCGACGAGGCCATGAGCATCCAGGATCAGAGGCAAGGGGCCCATGGGGACTGCGTGTTGCTCGGTCCGGTGAACAGGAACCGACGATCTCGGTGCTACGGGCATCGCGCCCGAGCGACCAGTCCGCGGCCGATTGGGCGTGGCGAACTCCCGCTTCCCCCGGAGTCATCGCGAACACCTTGAGAGCGGACGCGGAACGACCGATCATCGCAGCATGCTGCACCGCCTGATGTCACTCCTGCCCCTGCCACTGCTGCTGTCGCTGCCGGCGGCGCAGGACGGTCAGCTCACCGATGCGCCGACGGCGACGCCGAGTGACTTCGCCCGCTTCGTCGAGGTCGGGGACGGCGGTCATCTCGACACCGCGATCACGACCTACCGACGGGGCGACGTCGAGGTGATCCTCTACGGCGCCGTCCACATCGCCGACCAGGCTTGCTACGAGGCATTGAACGACCGCTTCACGACCCGCGACGCGCTGCTCTACGAGCTGGTCGGGCCGCCGGACTACCGCCCGACCAAGGACCGCGAGACCGGCTTCAATCCGCTGTCGCTGCTGCAGCAGGGCATGCGCAACTCGATGGAGCTGACGTTCCAGCTCGACGTCATCGACTATCAGGCCGAGAACTTCGTCCACGCCGACATGACGCCGCAGGAATTCAAGGCGAGCATGGCGGAGCGCGGCGAGAGTCTGCTGTCGATCATGTTCGACATGATGGTCGGCGGCATGAACATGCAGCGCGAGCAGGCCGACGGCGAACAGCCCGCCGAGCCGGAGGCGTTCGACCTGGTGAAGGCGTTCCGCAGCGGCGAGGGACGGCACCTGCTGCGGATCACGATGGCCTCGCAGATCGAGGCGATCGAGATGCTCGCCGCCGGCGCCAAGGAGGGTGGCAGCACGCTGCTCGAAGGCCGCAACGAGAAGTGCCTCGAGGTGCTCGAGCGCGAGATCGCGGCCGGCAAGAAGCGGCTCGGGATCTACTACGGTGCCGCCCACCTGCCGCACATGGAGCACCGCCTCGTCGACGACATGGGCTTCGCCAAGGTCGGGCACGAGTGGCTCGTCGCCTGGGACTGCGCACGCCGCCCCGATCCGAAGTTCGACCGCGCGCTGATCAAGCTGCGCCGCCAGTGCAGGAAGGAGCTCGACGTCATCGCCGAGGCCGCGAAGTGGCAACGCCGCCACCGCCTCGCCGATGACAACGAAGAGCTGATGACGATCGCGCAGCTGCGCGCCGCGGAGCGTGAGGGCGCGGCTCCGTACTCGGGCCCGTTGCAGGACCCGTGGGGCCACGACTACCGCATCGAGAAGAGGAGGATCGGCGTCCGCTGGCAGGTGCGCAGCCTCGGCCAGGACGGCGAGTTCGACACCGCCGACGACATCGTCGTTCAGGAGCCTCGCAGCGGCGGATTGAAGCTGTTCTGAGCTCGGCAGGAGTCGCACGCCGCGCGATCGACGCCTGCATTGCCGGTCGATTGTGGCCCCCTGCCGACATCGCACTTGACCGCGGGTCCGATGACACCGGAAGATACCGAGGCTCGTTCAGGGCTCCCGGACCACGGCCGGTAGCCATCTTCCAGCCTCGAACTCCAAGCCCTCGAGATTCGACCAAATGCGCCTCGATCCGGTCTACGTGCTCGCTCCGAAGAAGACGCCGCGGCCAGCATCGACGAGGCGGATGTTCCTCCTCACCGGCGGCGCCTTCGTCGCCGGCGCGGCCGTCGGCGGCGCCTGCGGCTACTCGATGGGAGTCGCCGCGAGCCAGCCGCAAGAGGCCCCGCGCCAGCCGGAAGAGAACGCCACGCCCGAGTACGAGAAGTCGGGCAACCACGAACTCGACGAGCTGCGGCGGCTGGCCGTGAAGGCGCCGCTCGACGAGCTGTTCGACAAGTCGGTGATGTTCCTGACGATGCAGATGTCCGACTACAAGACCGATCCGGTCCTGTGGTACGGAGTCGACCGCATGAGCAAGGAGATCATCGACAACCCGGATCGCAAGGTCGATTACATGGTGATCGCCGTCGTCATCGAGAACATCAAGTTCCTCGAGCCTCCCGAGAAGCTCGGCCTGCGGACGATGATCCCGAAGCTGAAGCTGCGCCGCGACGAGGAGAAGCAGCGGAAATAGCCCGTGAAGGCACTGCTAGAAGCCCCGGTGTCCGGCCGCCTGCGCCTGCCGCAGGGCGGCGGTCTCCGCGGCCCACAGACCGCCACTCCGGGTGGCTCGATCACGGTCAACGTCGGCCCGAACGACTCCTCGATCCAGGTCACGGATCCGACCACGCAGAACACGACGACGCACAAGGTCGAACCCGGCAAGGACACCACGATTCCGATGCCGAATGCCCCCGGTGGAACAATGGTGCGGGTCCAGATCGGGAAAGGCCTGAACGCGCAGTTCCTTGTCGTCGAACTCCAATCCACCGGACCCTGAATCCACCTCGCACCTCGACTCGAACCGAGCCATGAAGACCCAACCGAGACTCCTCCTCCTTGGCACGACCGTCACGGCCGGGCTCGCGGCGCAGAGCCACCTCGTCGTGCCGTCGACGTTCGCGACGACGGACGCCATGAGCTACGAATGGATCGCCGGCGCGACCGACCCGCAGCGGCAGCAGACGCTGATCGGGGCGAGCCATCTCGCGGCGATGCTCGGCAGCGACATCCACGCCATCGAGTTCCGGCGCACGGCGGTCAACGAGACCTACGCTGCGGGTTCGACGAACCTGACGGTGACGCTGTCGATCTCGCCGAACACACCGCTCGCGTGCAGCAACTCGTTCGCCGCCAACACAGGCCCGAGCCCGGTCCAGGTCTTCTCCGGCACCGTCACGTTGCCGGCGTCGCCGGCCACCGGCGGTTCCGGCTCCGCGATCGGCTGGACCGCCGCGAACATCGTCCGCATCCCGTTCACCCAGCCGTTCCACTACGCCGGCGGCACGATCTGCGTCGACGTCACCGGGCAGCCGATCACCGGACAGGAGACGTGGTGGATGGCGGACGCGACCGAAGAGGTCATCCCCGGCACCGCCGTCGTCGAGCTCGGGCCGGGTTGTGGCGGCTACGGCGGCGTGCAGCGTCAGTGGAGCTCGGTCGACGAACGCAGCCTCGTGCCCGGCGGCCACGCCGTCTTCCGCGCCTGGGGAACACCTTCCGGCCTCGCGGTGGCCATGTTCGGCGCCGAGGCAACGGGCCCCCTGTTCCCGCAGTACCCACTTCTGGGTCAGTGGGGCATCCCGACACCGAATTGTGTCAGCTACCTCAATCCGCTGTCGATCCTCGCGACGGTACCGACGGTCTTCGACGCGCCGGCGCAGCCGTCACCGTTCTCGTCGATGGCCGAGGTGCTCGTGCCCCTGCCCTCGCATCCGGCCTGGTTCGGCTTCCAGCTGACGACGCAGTGGTTCGATCTCGGCGAACTCGCCTCGAGCAACGGCCTGCGCTGGACGGTGGGCAGTGCCGCCCCCACGCTCGACATGGCGCTGTGCGAAGGCGTCCCGCAATTGCCGAGCGGTCACGTCACGACCTATCTCGCCCACGTGCTGCGCTTCGAGTACCAGTGATACTGGATCGCCGCAACGCGGCGTTCCGGGAACGGCAAGTCAGGCCACCTGACGCCGCTGCGGCGAGAGTGTCGACGGTCCGCCGAGAATGCCCTCAGCGAACCACCTCGGCCGGCCGCAGCCGGAAGGCATCGCTGTCGATGATCGCCAGCACCAGGTCCTCCACCGTCACCTTCTCGTTTCGCAACAGGGCCGTGACCGCGTGGTCGAGGCGGAGCGCATCGATCGGTCGCGGCAGGCGCCCGATGCCGTAGACGAACAGCTTGCGGGCGAAGGTGCGGACGAACGCCGGGTCGGCGCGCAGCACCTGCCGCAACCCCGCCAAGCCGTCGACGACCCGACCGTCGGGCAGGCGGCCGGTGGCGTCGATCTCGCCACCGCCATCGCGATCGCGGCGGCGCCCGATGGCATCGAAACGCTCGAGTGCCAGGCCCAGCGTATCCATGCGCACGTGGCAACCGGCACACGCGCGGCGACCGCGATGCTGCGCCAGCTGCTCGCGGAACGACTGCGCGCTCTCGACCGCAGCGGCCTCGTCGGGCAGGGTGCCATTGCCGGGCGGCGGCGGCGGCGGCGCCGCGTCGAGCAGGTTCTCGAGGATCCACTTGCCGCGCTTCACGGGGGAAGTCCGCGTCGGGTTCGAGGTGACGGCGAGGATGCTGCCGTGCCCGAGCAGACCGCCGCGCGCGTGACCCGTCGGCAGCTCGACCCGCACCGGCTCGCTGCCATCGGCGCCGGCCGGCAACGGGATGCCGTAGAACTCGGCCAACCTGCAGTCGACATGGGTGAAGTCGCAATCGAGCAGATCGCGGACGTCGCGCCGCTCGCGCAGCACGGTGCGGAACAGCAGCTCGGTCTGCGCCCGCAGCGAATGGCGCAGCTCGTTGTCGAAGCCCGGGAAGCGATCGGGGTCCGGCGCCAGGGCCGGCAGGTTCTTCAGCTCGAACCACTGCGCGGCGAACTCGGTCGCCAGCGCATCCGCCCGTGGATCGGCCAGCATGCGCCGGGCCTCGGCGAGCAGCACATCGCGCTGCACCAGCGCATCGTCGCGCCCGAGCTCGAGCAGCCGCAGGTCCGGCGTGCTCGCCCACAGGAAGTACGACAACCGCACGGCCAGCGTGCTTCCCGTGACGGGGACCGCCTCGCCCGGCACCGCCGTGCCGGAGGCGGGTTCGCAGCGGAACAGGAAGTTCGGCGAGGTCAACGCCGACTGCAGCACCAGCCGCAGCGCCGCGACGAGGTCCTCGCCGTCGGCCAGCGCCGCGTCGCCGACGCCGGCATGACGTTCGATCTCGTCGTCCTCGACGGGCCGGCGCCAGACGCGCGGCAACAACACCGCGGCGAAGGCACGGATCCTGGTCGGGTCCGAACCACCTGTCGCCGCCGCCTCGTGCACCCATCGTTGCTGCGCCGGCACGACCGGCGCGTCGATCGGACCGATGAGTTCGCACCAATCGATGTGGAGGTTGCGATCGCGGCGCGTCGGATCCGGGTTCTTCGGGTCGTAGTGGTCGTTGATGTAGGCGAGCCGGATGAGATGCTCACCGCCGCGCAGGCGCAGCTCCGTCTCGAACTCCTCGAACCGTCGCAACGGCACCTCGACGGTCGCCACGGCCTCGCCGTCGATGGCCATGCGCATCCTGGCGGCCTCGGTGCCGGCCGGCGTCGAACGCGCCGACACCCGCAGGACGTAGACGCCATCGCGCGGCAGGCGCAACGGCTGATCGAGATGGGTCTGCGAGAACAGGTTGACGAAGTCGCTGCCGAAGGTCACCAGATCAGGATTGCCGACGCGCATCGTCTCGGCTTCGAAACGGCGCACCTGCGGATGTTCCGGGTCCTCCCCGGTGATCACCTCGGCGGCCACGGCAGAAGCGGCGGCGAGGTACTTCTCGAGATGCAACGTCGAGAACATCATCGCCTCGCCGACCGTGTCGAACCCGTAGCCGAGGTCGTCGGCCGGAAACCCCGTCGTCGCGACCGTCACGCCGAACAGATCTTCGATCGTGCGTCGCCACTGAGCTCCGTTGAGCCGCCTGATCGTGGTCCGCCCCGGCGCCGGTGGCAACCGCGGCACATCGCGCCACAGCACCTCGTCGGCCCAGGCGACGAAGGCCACGCGCTCGGCCCCGTCCGGGCCGGCGCCCTCGGGCTCGTCCGGATCCGGCGGCGGCATCTCCGCCGCCGCGACCCGCGCGCGCAGATGCGACAGTCGCGCCAACCGCTGCACCGGATCGGCCAGCGACTCGCGCAGGTCGAGGTCGCCCTTGCGGAGGTCGCCGCCATGGCAGTCCAGACAATGGTCTTCCAGGAACGAACGCTGTGGTCGCAGCTCGGCCGCGACCTCGTCCTGCGCCATCGCCGAGGCGAGCAGGGCACAGATCACGACGGCAAATCGCACCATCGACCTCAGCCTAGCGCCGGCGCGGCGACAGCCAAGCTGCGCGACCCCGCGCACGTCGTGTCCGCCACCGCCGACGCCCACTTCACCGCTTCCCAGCAGGCACCCCTTGCGTCGCCCGGTCGCCGACCGATGATCGCCGAATGCCCTCCGTCGAATCCACGGTCGATCCGACCCTCGATCTGTTTGCCGAGATCGACCGCCTGCGCACCGAGAAGAAGGCCGTGATCCTGGCGCACTACTACCAGGATCCCGACATCCAGGACATCGCCGATCATCTCGGCGACTCGCTCGACCTGGCGCGGCGGGCGCGCGATGCTCAGGACGCCGAGGTGATCCTGTTCTGCGGCGTGCACTTCATGGCCGAGACGGCCAAGATCGTCAATCCCGGCAAGATCGTGCTGATCCCGGACGTCGATGCCGGTTGCTCGCTGGCCGAGCAGTGTCCGGCCGACGAGCTGCGCGCCTGGAGGGCGCGGCACCCCGATCACTTCGTCGTGATGTACATCAACTGCTCGGCGGCGACGAAGGCCGAGAGCGACATCATCTGCACGTCGAGCAACGCCGAGAAGGTCATCGCCTCGATCCCGGCCGATCGGCCGATCCTGTTCGGGCCGGACAAGAACCTCGGCGCGTTCCTGCAGCAGAAGAGCGGCCGCGAGATGGCGCTCTGGCCCGGCGCATGCATGGTGCACGAGACCTTCAGCTCGCAGAAGATCGCCGCCATCAAGGCGGCGCACCCCGAGGCGAAGTTCATCGCCCACCCGGAGTGCGAGGATCACGTGCTCGCGCTCGCCGACTTCGTCGGTTCGACTAGCCGGCTGCTCGCCTTCGTCAAGGACGACCCCGGCCGCAGCTACATCGTCGGCACCGAGACCGGCATCCTGCACACGATGTGGAAGTCGGCACCCGACAAGGAGCTGATCCCGGTGCCCTACGAGGACCGCACCGCGGCATGTCAGGGCTGCAATCAGTGCCCGCACATGAAGCTCAACTCGCTCGAGAAGATCTACCTCGCCCTGCGCGACCTGCAGCCGCGCATCGAGATGCCCGAAGACCTGCGGCGGCGCGCCCTGGTGCCGCTGGAACGGATGCTCGCCATCCGCTGAGAGCACCTGCGTCCGATACCACCGCCACCACGGCGCGCCCTCAAGCGTCGCTCGAGGGCAACCGATGCCGTGGCGAGGAATGCGCCAACCAACCATGCCATCGAACCCACTCGAGCAGATCACCACGACCATGAACCCCCTGGGATCCGAACTCGCCGGCGCGCGCACGGCGAAGCCCTGTGCCCTGGTGATCTTCGGTGCCACCGGTGACCTGACCAAGCGCAAGCTGGTGCCATCGCTGATGGGGCTGGCCAAGGACGGGCTGCTGCCGCCGGGCTTCGCCGTCGTCGGCTACGCGCGGCGGCCGTGGAGCGACGAGACCTTCCGCGACGAGATGCTCGACGGCGTCCGCCTCTACGGCCGCGGCGACACCAACGCGGCGTTCGAGTCGCTCGCCGACTCGTTCTCGTACCGGAGCGCCGACTTCGCCGACCCGGCCGGCTACACCGCGCTAGCCGAACACCTCGAGCGCCTCGACCACAAGCTCGGCACCGCCGGCAACCGCATCTTCTACCTGGCGACGCCGCCGAGCGCCTACTCGACGATCCTGCGCAACCTGGCGGCGGCCGGACTCTCGACCGAGCAGCCGGGCCGCTTCTCGCGCGTCATCGTCGAGAAGCCGTTCGGCCGCGATCTGCCGACCGCGACCGCGCTCAACGAGCAGATCCGCGAGGGTTTCCACGAGCGGCAGGTGTTCCGCATCGACCACTACCTCGGCAAGGAGACGGTGCAGAACA
>JAGQRA010000957.1 GCA_020425885.1 Planctomycetota bacterium
AGTGGCGGCAGAAGTTCGCGGCGTTCGCGATCGGCGAGGACGAGTTTCCATCGGGGCGTTGAGCCCGAGCCGACCGACGCCTGCTAACAGCAACCGCCGCCCGCGCCCGAGTCCCCGCCCGCGGCCGGCGCCGTCGCACTCGAGAACGGCATCGTCGTGCCGCAGCCGGCGAAGATGCCGAAGTGCCGCGAGAAGTCGCCGATGAAATCGAAGTGCGGCGCGAAGCGAGTTTCCCGCAGCATGCGCCAGGTGTTGCCGCAGACCGGGAATACCCGACCGGTTTCGATCAGGTGATGCGCGTCCAGTGCGAACCGATCGGGGGCGTGGGGGATCGTGCCCTTGTAGACGACGGCCTGGCCATGGTCCTCGCAGGCCGGCTCGAGGTCATCGAGCTTGAACAGACGATAGGTCGCCGAGAAGAACTCGGTCGCGCCGAGCTTCTGCCGGATGGCCGGCTTGCGGATCTCGAGTCGGCGATCGGTGACGAGACGCGGATCGGCGAAGCCGGCGCGCCGGGCCAGGCCGAGGAAGTCGTTCCAGTAGAGCGCGCCGCTCAGACACTCGCCGTAGAGCACGGGGTCCATGGCCAGTTCCGCCGGCACGCGGCGATCGGCGTAGACATCCGAGAAGTAGAGCTCGCCGCCGGGCTCGAGCAGGCGATGGGCCTCGCGCAGCACGGCCTCCTTGTCGGGCGACAGGTTGATCACGCAGTTGCTGACGATGACATCGAAGCTCCGATCGGCGAGGCCGAGCTCGTCGAGCTTCTCGATGTAGCCCTTCAGGAAGCGGACGTTCGAGCTGGCGTGACCGTTCTGCTCGCGATGGTAGTCGCGGTAGCGCTCGGCGAAGGCGAGCTGCTCGTCGGTCATGTCGACCCCCGTGACCGAGCCGTGTTCGCCGACGAGCGCCGACAGCACGTAGCAGTCCTGCCCGGTGCCGCAGCCCAGATCGAGGACGCGCGCACCCTCGAGCAGGTCCGGCGCGACGAGGCCACAGCCGTAGTAGCGGTTCGAGACCTCCGGATGCACCGCCGCCATCAACGCTCGGACATGCGCGGGAACGGCGTCGACGGTGCAGCAGGCATCGGTCTCCAGATCGGCCGAGCGCTGCAGCCGCTTGCCGTAGTAGTCCTGAACGGTCTGGTGAGTCAGCGTTGAGTCGTTCACCCGGCCGACGATATCGACCGCGTCGCCGAACGTCTCGCTCGCCGTAGTGCTGATGTCGGCATGCGACCGCGCCTCGGCGCGCCCTGGCCCTGCGCCTGGGTCACAGGCGGAACTCGCGCGGGAACCACCCCGCCGGATCGCCCGACTCGACGCCGAACACGTCCTTCACCCAGCGCGGCGACAACACCTGCCGCGGCGCGCCCGACGCGACGATCTTGCCGCCGTGCAGCAGCGCGACCCGGTCGCAATGCGGCGCCAGCAGGTTGAGGTCGTGCGATGCCACCAGCACGCCGCGTCCGCCCGTCGCCTCCCGCCTCAGCAACGCGACCAGCTGCAGCGCGTGCTCGAGATCGAGGTTGGCCGTCGGTTCATCGAGCAGCAGCAACGGCGCCTCGGTGGCGAGCGCGCGGGCGACGGTGATGCGGCGCTGCTCGCCGCCCGACAACGTCGTCACCGGTCGATCGGCGAAGGCTTCGGCATCGACGATGGCCAGCGCCCTGGCGACGGCCGCCAGATCCTCCGCCTGCAGCGCCGCGTTGCCTGGCCGGTGTGGGTAGCGTCCCATCGCCACGAGTTCCCGGCCGGTGAACTCGAACGGACACTCCACGCCTTGCGGCACGAAGGCAACCTGGCGCGCCCGCGCCGACGGCTCCCAGCGATCGAGCGCGCGGTCGTCGAGCACGACCCTGCCGGCCATCGGTGACTCGGCGCCGAGCAGCAGCCGCAGCAGGGTGCTCTTGCCGGCCCCGTTGCGCCCGGCGAGCAGCACGAGCTCGCCGGCACGCAGCTCGAGATCGCAGCCGTCGAGCACCGCGCGTTCACCGCGCATCAGCACGAGCCCTTCGCCGTGGAGCACTGTCACAGGACCTCCCCGCGCCGATGCCGCGACAGCAGGAACAGGAAGTAGGGCGCGCCGAGCACGGCGGTCACGACGCCGAGGCGCAGGTTGCTGTCGGGCGGTGCCGCGCGGCACAGCATGTCGCCGAGCACGAGCAACAGCGCCCCCATCGCCTCGGCCACCGGCAACAGGATCCGATGCGACGGACCGACCACGAGCCGCGCGAGGTGCGGCACGACCAGGCCGACGAAGGCGATGCCGCCGGTGTTGGACACGGTCGCGGCGGTCAGGCCACAGGCGAACCAGAGCAGCCGTCGCCGCACCCGTGGCCCATCGAGTCCGAGGCTGTGGGCGCTGTCGTCGTTGAGCGTCAGCAGATCGAGCTGCCGCGCCCGCGGCGCGATCAGCAGCGCGAACAGCACGAAGCCCGAGACCGTGATCCAGGCGTGATCCCACGTTCGCCCCTCGAGTCCGCCCATCAACCAGAACAGGACCCGCGAGCTCGCCGTGTAGTTGTCGAACGTGAATGTCACCACGAACGACGTCAGCGCGCCGATCAGGGTGTTGAGCGCGATGCCCGCGAGCAGCAGGCTCGCCACCGAGAAGCTACCATGGCTGCCGGCGAGGACGAAGACGAGGCCGGTGACGAGCAACGCACCGGCGAAGGACGCCAACGGCACGGCGAGCACGCCGAGCGCGGCCAGCGCGGTCACGATGGCGATGGCGCCGCCGAACGCCGCGCCGGCCGAGGTGCCGATCACGTCCGGCGACGCCAGCGGGTTGCGGAACGTGGCCTGCATCACCGCGCCGGCGAGCGCCAGCGCGGCGCCGGCGAAGGCGGCGACGATGAGGCGCGGCAACCGGATCTGACCGAAGATGAACGCGTCGATGCGATCGGCGGCGCCCATGATGGCAGCCGGCAGCGACGTCAGACCGGGGCCTGGACCGATGCCGAGATAGACGACCGCCACGACCGCCAGCGCAGCCAGGATCGAGGCCAACACGCGTCGTGGATGACGCGTCACCGCGGCCCCTGCTGCAGCAGTCCGTCCTGCACGAACGCGACCAGATCGACGATGCGATGCGACGTCGTGCCGAACAGGCCACTCGGCACGAACAGGATCCGGTCATGGATCACGGCCGGCAGGAACTCGAAGCCCGGCGATTGCGCGATCCACTCACGTTCCCCGGCCTCGCCATCCTTGCCGGTCACGATGACGAGCGTCTCGGGGCGCCAGGCCAGCACACCCTCGATGTTCATGATGCGGAACGGACCGGCGCCGCGCTCGGCGGAGAGATTGCGCGCGCCGGCGGCGCTGATCACCGCATCGAACAACGAGCCACGGCCGTAGGTATGCATGCCGCCATCGAGGCTCAATGGTCGTTGGCCCGAGATCCTGGGGTCGCGGGCCGCCAGCTGGTCGAGCCGGGCCCGCATCGCCGTCACCAGCGCGTCGGCCTCGGCCTCGAGCCGACAGACGCGACCGATGCGGCCGATGTTGGCGGCGATGTCGGCGAAGCCCTTCGGCGCCGTGGTCCGCAGCACCGGCACCCCGGCCATCGCCAGCACGGCCAGCGTCTCGGGCTTGGTGAAGGCATCGACGATGACCAGGTCCGGGCCGACCGACAGCAGCTGTTCGGGTTCGGCCCCGACCAACGGCAGCGCCGCAGCCGTGTCGGCGACGAGCGAGTAGCTCGGATCGGCGACGAGGTAGTGCACCGCCGCGATACGTTCGCGCGGCGCGATCTCGAGCAGCACCTCGGCGGCGAGCACGGAGCCGGCGACGATGCGCACCGGCGGCCTGGCCAACTCGGGACCGACGGGGTCCGCGCCACGGTAGCCGCACGCCGCGACCAGCAGGAAGGCCAGCGGCAACGGCGATGGGACTGGACGGGGCACCCGGCCATCATCGCCGCGGCCCGGGTCGCTGCAACGCCGCACTGCAACCTGACCGGCGCTCGCTACTTGCCCTCTTCCTTCGGGAGCTCGAACGACGCCGGCAGCTCCTCGTTGCCCTGTTTCTGCTCCGACCACGGCGCATTGGCGAGCTGCAACGGCCCGTACGTCACCACCTCCTCGGTGTGGTTGTCCTTCACCGCGAGGGAGACCTCCTCGCCGCCGAGTCGCGAACTGAGCAGCATCTGCAGGTGCGGCCCGTTCAGGACCTGGACATCGTCGACCGCGAGGATGATGTCGCCCTTGCGGATGCC
>JAGQRA010000958.1 GCA_020425885.1 Planctomycetota bacterium
ACGTCGAGATCGCCGTCGCCATCGACGTCGCCGAGCACTATGGCCCCGGAGGAGGCGACCCGCACCGGCATCTGCGCTGCGGGCGCGTCGGGGAACGTGCAGCAGCCGATGTTGCGGTAGAGACGGTTCTGGCCGTAGCTGTTGCCGACGACGACGTCGAGGTCGCCGTCGCCATCGACGTCGCCGAGCGCGGTCGAGTAGCAGGAGTTGATCAGCGCCGGCATCCGCGTGACGCTCGCGTCGGTGAACGTGCCGCCGCCGTTGTTCAACAGGAGACGGGTCTGGTCGTAGTAGCTGCCGATGACGACATCGACGTCGCTGTCGCCATCGACATCGCCGAACTGGATCGAACGGATGTAGCCCGTCAACGCCGGCAGGCGGGCCGCGGTGACGTCGGTGAACACGCCGCTGCCGTTGTTCAGCAGCAGCCGGACCTGCTGGTAGTACTCGCCGACCACGAGGTCGAGATCGCCGTCGCCGTCGACGTCGCCGAGCGCCACCGCGGTCGTGTAGTCGGCCCGGGCCGGCAGGTTGGTGCCGGTGACGTCGGTCAGCACGCCGTGACCGTCGTTACGGTAGAGGCGGTTCTGCTGCCCGACGTAGTGACCGTTGCCGGTGACGAGGTCGAGATCACCGTCGCCGTCGACGTCGCCCCAGACCAGGGACTGCGTCGCGTCCTCGTCGGCCGGCAGGTGCCGTTTGCCGAGCGGGGCGAACTGCACGGCTGGCGCCTGCGCCGACAGCGGCCGACTCAGGGCCGCCGTCACCGCCGCGGCCACCGCTGCCGACAGCAACGCGTTGCGCGAGGTCCGCGCGCCGATCGAGAGGGGCACTCGGGTGATGATTCGTGGTGGCATCGGGTCTCGGGTTCGGGCGATGGAGTCGGCTGGAATTGCAGATTCAGCTGCGAACGATTCGTGACGGGTTCCTTTCGAACATTACGCCACAACCGTGATGCCGAGCCGGGCATTTCGGGTCTTCAATCGCCGACGAGGGGGCCGCACCCTACGATCCACGACGGGCCACAAAGCGGCCCGAGCAGGCCGGAATCGACGCCCGCGACCCGAGGCCATCAGCCGCCTCGGGCCGTCAGCCAGCCCAACCGGTCAGAACGCGCTCAGCGAGCACGGACCGGCATGCGCCAAGAACGTCGTCGTGTCGAGGGCCGCGGCCTGCTGGATGATCTGCAGGCCGAGCAGGGCGGTGCGTGACGCCGCCGGGAAGACGGTGACATGGTCGGCGAGTCCGCCGAGCGTGAAGGAGAACCCGAGCGTCACGTAGGAGCCGAGGTTGAGGCAGAGCACGCCGGTCGATCCCGGCAGGAACTGCGCCACCGGCATCTCGGTCGCATTGAACGTCGAGCCGATCTCGGCCAGCCAGAACACCAGCGAGTTGTCGGGGATGCCGGCCATCACGAAGTTCATGCCGAGGTCATCGGCGCGGCCGAAGTTCAAGCCCGCGACATCCGGGAACTGGCTCGAGAACATGCACGAGGTGCCCGGCGACGTGTTCGACAGGGTGTGCAGCGCGTCGGCGTAGTGCAGGGCCGAGGCCACGCCCGATGCTGTCGCGATGATCGGCTCGATGTGGAACTGACGCGGCGTCGAGTAGGCCAGCGTCACCACCGCCGCCGAGTACCAGCCACCGAAGGTGTTGTCCGGTGAAGCAGGGGGCACCGCGGGACCGGGCAGGTCGGTCTCGGCAGCGGCGCCGTTGCCGGTCGTCGCCCAGATCGAGCAGCCGTCGATCGCGCCCGTGGCCCACGGCGTGGTCTGCTCGACGCCGAGATAGAAGTCGGCACCGACCGGAATCGACAGCGGCGTGGTGAACGTGGTGTGGACGTTGTAGGCGCCGGCGCCGGTGCCCACGGGCAGCATGATCGTGCCGGTGGTCAGGATCGGGTTGGCCACGTCGGGGTAGCCGATGTTGTTCGTGTCCTCGGCATAGGCGACGAGCGAGAACGGGTCGACCGTGGCGAGGTCCTGGTCCTGGATCAAGTAGTGGAAGCCCGTGATCTCGCGATTGCCCGTGTTGGTCGGATTGACGCCCCAGCCGGCGTAGCGGTCGAGGTCGTAGCGACAGAACTGCACCGACGGGTTGTTGTTGGCGGCGGCGGCACCGCCGCGCGAGGTGAAGGTCACGCTGACGTTGCGGAGGACGCCGAAGTCGTTCTGCGCGAACGCCGGGGCGACGAGCAGGGAGAGGGAGACGATGGACAGGAGTTGACGCATGGGAGGTCGTAGGGAGAGAGCTGCCGCGCGGACACCCGCCGCGAGGACAGCGAGTAGAATAGCCAGCTTCCGCGAGTCGGATACACGGGTTTCAACCGTGTTACGCGCCGACTTCCGGGGCAATACCCGTGCCGATTCGGGCTGCCCGGCAGGAGCCAACTCCCCACCTCATGGCAACGTGCACCACAGGCTCGCATCCTCGCCATCGTCGCCATAGCCGCCGAGATGGAACACCAGGTCGCGGTAGTTCCTGACGTCGAGCACCGCCATCGACTGCACCGCGCGCAGCGTCAGCACGTCGCGGTAGATCGACGGGCCGTGACGCCAGGCATCCTGCAGGCCGGCGATCGCGACCTCGGCCGGTGACGACCCGGCCGGCACCTTCCGCCAGGCATCGAACACGGCCCGCGCGCCGTGCAGGTCGCGGGCGTAGGCCCGGCGCAACATGCGCGCCGCGCGGCGCGGCAGGCCGCGGCCATGCTGCTGCAGCCAGCGATCGACCCGGGGCACGACGAACAGCGCGCACGAGGACCGCCAGGCATCGCCGAGCCAGGTGCCGGGCGCACCCTCTTCGACCATGCGCTGCAGATGTTCGGTCCGCCAGCGTTCGGCGAACATCAGCGTGCGGACGTCATCCTTGTCGGCGATCCAGGCGCAGGTGACGGCGAACTCGCCGCGTCGCCGCAGCTCGGCATCCTCGATGTCGGGAAAGTCCGGTAGCCATGCCATCGCCGCGTGCAGCTCGCCCACCGCGCGCCGGATCTCGCGCGCGCGATCGCGCAGCTCGACCGACTCGCGCTCGCGCAGGTGCAGGAACGCGAGGTCGCGGTCGAACTCGGAGTCGGCGATGAACTCAGAGCCGTCGGTCCAGCTGCACGGCGCGCCGCTGTAGTGGGGATCGATCCAGAGCCGCAGGCGGACGGCCTCGATCAGGCCCGGCGCCTTCATGCGGTGGATCTTGCGCAGGGCGACGGCGAACGGCGCCGCGCCGGCCTCGCGCTGCTGCATCGCCATTTCCGGATCGAGCACCTCGCGCACGACCTGACGCACGCGCGCGATCAGCCAGCCGACGAAGCGCAGGAACCGCCAGAGCAGCAGCAGCGGCGCCAAGAGGACGCGGCCGTGCGACATGCGACCGCGATAGAAGCGCAACGGATTGAAGCTGCGCTCGTGCTTGGGCAGGTGGTGCACCGGCCGCGTGCCGAAGATCTCGCGCACCATCGTCCGTCGATCCTGCTGCACCACCGCGGCCACCTCGTCGCCGAACAACCTCGCGATGTGCCGATCGCGCTCGGCGTCGGCGCCGACGAAGTCGATGGCGTTGAACTCGGTGGTCGGATAGGCCTCGCCGCGCGCATCCTTGATGCTCAGCGCCAGCGTGCGCCCGCCCTTGGGATCCCGGCGCAGCCGCAGCCAGGCCGCCATCGCCTCGCGCTGGGTCGCGGTCGCCACCTCGAGCTCGGCCAGTGGGATGCAGAAGTGGTTGTAGCCTTCGATGCGCTTGGCCACCTCGACCGCGATGCTCTCGGTGATGAAGCTGAACCACAGGTACGGTCCGCTCAGCACCGAGCCGTCATCGAGTCGCAGCCGCCGCAGCCGCTTGCGATCGCGCCGCGTCACCTGCAGGAAGTGATCGCGCAGGTTCTCGATCGCCTTGTTGGCCAACAGCTGCTCGGTCGTCTTGACGTCGCTGATGTGGAGCGGCGCGCCATCGAGGAAGTGCAGGTACAGCAGCGCCGTCCGGTTGGCCGCCAGCAGGACACGCGGATCGGCCAGGGCGTCGTCGACCGGCACGCCGGCGCGGGCGCTGGCGATCTGCTGGCGCAGGATGCGCAGCGCCAGCGTCTCGGACTCGACGCCGTCGAACACCCGTTCGGCCAGGAAGGCGAGGTCGACCTCCTCGTAACGGCGCTTGCCGAGCTCGAGCTGCGACAGGAAGTGCGCCTCGCTGGTCAGGCGATAGGCGTCGGCGGCCTCGCCGGCGACGCCCTTGAGCCAACGGCCGAAGGCCAGGCCGACGAGACAGACCGAGCCGAGCACGATCAGCGGCGTGGCGACGATGCCGCCGAAGAAGCGGCTCAGCGTCTTGTTGCCGATCAGGTAGTCGCAGAGCAGGAACAGGCCACCGAACAGCAGCAGCCGCACCGCCGGCCGCTGCGTCGCCTTGATCAGCGCGGTCGCGACGCGGTCGAGGATCTGCGGTCCGGTGACGATGCCGTGCAGATCGGCGTGGAACAGCAGGCGGCCGTGCCAGGTCTCGAGCCATTCGGCGACGCGGCGCGCGAGCCCGACGACGCGTTCCTCGGGGCTGGGTGGCAGCGGGTGCACGGCGAAGCGGCCGACCAACGGCAGCCAGCGCACCGGCACCGCCGAGATCACACGCAGCACGCGATCGAGCGCGTTGACGTCACCGGGCTGCAGCCAGCGCGCCAGGTCCTGCGGCCGCAGCGACCACAGCAGCTCGACCGCGCGTTCGATCGGCACGTCGCGGCGCGACGAACCGACGCGCAGGCTGCCGGCCTGAACCGGCCCGAGTTCGGCGGCGCGATCGTCGATCGCCTGGGCCCGCTCCAGCAACACCCGGTGGCGCTCCTCGCCGCCGAGCATCCGCAGCAGCTCACGTTCGCGTTCGAGGGCGGCGAACAGCAGATCGCGCCGTTCGTCCTCGGTGATCTCGAGCTGCTCGTCCGCCACCGCCGGCACGAACACGAACTCGCGGTCGAGCATCTTGGTGAAGCGCTGCACGAGCCCGTCCATGCCGCGGACCAGGAACAGCAGCAGCCGCGCCGAACGCAGCAGCGGCCGCAGCGCCTTGACGTAGCGGGCCGCCCAGGTCACGCGCAGCACGCGGAGGGTCCGCAGCACGACGATGTCGTCGGCGGCTCCGGGCACCGACGGCATCGGCAGCAGGAACAGGACCGAGGGGATCGCCGGCGCCAGGTCGGTCAGGAAGTTGCGCACGAACCAGGACCAGCGCCGCGGGTGCAACGCGAACTCGAAGAAGAACGCGACGACGAAGAACGCGCAGGACAGCGCGTCGACCCACTTCAGCGTGAGCGCGGCGAAGGCCGGCAGCTCGATCGTGAACTCGATCGTGAGGATCGCGAGCACGACCACGAGCAGGACGAAGTTGATCGTCTCGTAGGCGGTCACGCCGCGCCTGCCGAGCCGCCGCTCGAGCCGCGCCGCCAGCTCGCGATCGTCGGCGGTGCGGCCGAGCCGACGCGCCAGGCGGCGCAGAGCCTTGTCGCCGGTGCGATCGGCCAGCATCGCCATCACGTCGGCGTTGGATCGCAGCACCGCCACCTGCAGCGCGAGCGACGGCTCCTCGATCGAGGCGATCAGCGCCGCGAAGCGCTCGCTGGCCTCTTCGCTGAGCTCCTCGCCGGCCTCGATGCGCTGCAGCAGGTGCCCGATCGCCGCGTCGCAGCGCTGCGCCAGCTCGACCATGCCGGCGCGCCGGGCCTCGGCCCGCACATCGGCGAGGTCGAACACCGCCGCGACCTCGCCACTGGCGACGGCCGCGAGCGCGCGTTCGCGCAGCTCGAGCCACTGCCGCCGCGCCGCGCCGCAGGCGATGGCGAGGTCGCCCTCGCCGGCTTCCGGCTGGCGGGCGATCCAGCGCAGGTCGGCGGCCAACAGCTCGTGCGCGATCGGCCCGTCGCCGGCGATGCGATGGCGTTCGAGCCGCAGCGCCTCGGCGAGCTCCCCGGGGCTGTCGGTCGAATCGTGCAGCAGGGCGCGCAGCCGTGCCAGGCTCGGGGTCTCGGTCTTGGTCATCGGCGCCACTGTGCGACGGCGGATTGTAGACACCGCGGCGACCGGCGACCGGCACGAACCGCCCGAATCGGCGTGCACCCGCGACCGTTCGGTTCTTCGGCTGGTGAACCGGAACCACGAGACCTGCCATGAACCGCCAGAACATCACCGCAGCCCTGACCATCACCCTGCTCACGACCGCTGCCGCCGCGCAGGGCCGACACTTCCTGTTCACGACGACGCAGCCCGAGCAGACCCTGTCCGGCAGCGCCGGCACCGTGCTCGACACGATCCGACCCAACGAGATCGCGTCGCTCGAATTCGGCTCGTCGCCGTGCACCTCGCTGTCGGCCGAGAAGTGGGCGCCGCGGACGATGTTCCACACCCAGGCCGGCGACACCGACAACGACGACCAGATCTGGGAATCCAACCTGTTCGGCCGCATCGACGCCGTGCTCGCCGGCATCATCACGACGCCGGTCGGGATCCACAACCAACGCACGATCTTCTATTCCGTCGACCAGGCGATGGGCACGACCGTCAGCGGCGCGCCGGGCTTCCGCCCCGGCGACGTCGCCCGCATCGTGCGCGCCGGCAGCAGCGACGGCCAGATCGAGTACTTCCTGACCGCCGAGAACCTCGAGCTCGCGCTCGGTCTGTCGAGTTCGTCGCCGACCGTCAACATCGACGCCTGCGCCTTCAGCCCCAACATGGGGGTCTTCTTCTCGATCGAGGACGACACCTTCTGCAATCTGCTCGGCAGCGGTCCGACCCTGGTCCGCGACGGCGACATCCTCTGCATCCCGGCGCCGACCATCGGCTGGAGTTCGACGATGACCGTGAGCACGGTGCTGCCGGGCAGCGCCGTCGTCGTCTACCCCGAGAACGTCGTCGACGCGATGGTGCTGAACGCGCGCATCACCGAGCGCAACGGCGTGTGCGTCGCGCAGATCATCGATGTCGACGCGCTCGAGATCGATCAATCCAACCCGTTCGCGATGGCGTTGCCGTCGGGCTACGGCCCGATCGTCAACGTCCCGCACCTGCTGTTCGCCGGCAGCTCGCTGACCGGCGCCGGCGTGCTCGACACCCTCGGCGGCGGCTCGATCCACCTCGGCATGTGCGGCCAGCTCGGCACCAATTGCGGCTTCGGCCCGACCTTCGGCGATCGGATGGGACTGCAGCCGACCAGCGCCACGCAGGGCTGCGTCAGCTCGATCAACGGCCTGGCCGCGACCTACGTCTGCCGCTTCGTCACCGAGGCCCAGAACCACCAGATCCCGGTGCTGTCACCGGCCCCGATCGACATCGCCTCGCCGGGCCTGCTCAATTGGATGCTGATCTACTTCGCGCCGATGGGCCCGGGCGTGGTCTCGCCGTCGCAGCCGTTCCCATGGGGCCTGTTGTGCTACCCCGACTACTACACCATGGCGGTGGTCATCGCCGGGCCGTTCCCGACCCCGGCATCCGGCTTCGCGAACTTCACCACCGGCCCGATCCCGTTCCCCGTCGACCTCGTCTTCCAGGCCGTCACCATCACCAGCTCGAGCGCGATCGAGATCAGCACGCCGACCACGGTCGAGGTGTACTGACGGTGCCAGGACCAAATCGCACAGGTGCGATTTGGTCCTGGCACCGTTAC
>JAGQRA010000959.1 GCA_020425885.1 Planctomycetota bacterium
CCTTGGCCGGCATGCGCTCGCGCGGCGGCAACTGCTATCTGCCGATTCCGTTCGGTTCGCATCTCGTGGTCTCCGCCAGCAAGGGGGACTTCTACTACCACTGCAACGTGACGACGTTGGCGCCGGGCACGAATCTGCCGAGCTTCAGCCTGGCATTGCTCGACGCACACCGGCAACAGATCGAACGGTGCAGGGACCGTCTGGCCGGTTCGGAGCCGGTGCGTGCGATCGGCATCGGTCGCAACGAGCTGATCCGGGCGCCGGCGATCGTCAAGGAGCTGCGGCTGCACGTCGCGCGCCCGGAGGCCGGTGTCGACCTCGGCGAGCTGCTGCGGCGCGTCCTGCTCGTCATCCGCTGTGGCGATGAGGAGACCGTGCGGGTCCCGGTCGGCGATTTCTTCTGCGGCGGCGCCGACTGGAAACCGTGGCGCGGTCGGTTGCTCGGCATCGGCGACGATGGCACCGCCTTCTGTCGCCTGCCGATGCCGATGCCGGAAGGCGGCGAGATCCGGCTCGAAGCGGCGGGCGACCGTGAGACCCTCGACCGTCTCGGTCTCGACCTCGCCGTCGCGTTGGGCCCGTGGCGCGGCGCGGCCGATCCGCTGCTGTTTCGCGCCAGCTACCACCAGAAGAAGAACTTCGACTCCCGTCCGTTCCACGACTTCACGATCCTCGACGCCAGCGGCGGCGCCGGACGCTTCGTCGGCTGCACGCTGCTGGTCAAGAACCCGAGTCGGGGGTGGTGGGGTGAAGGCGACGAGAAGTTCTTCGTCGATGGCGAGACGTTGCCGTCGACCTTCGGCACCGGCACCGAGGACTACTTCGGCTATGCCTGGTGTTGCCCCGAGCCGTTCTGTTCGGCGTTCCACGCCCAGACCCAGTGCGACGGCCCCGGCAACTACGGCTTCACCTCGTTGCACCGCTCGCAGATCCTCGACAGCGTGCCGTTCCGACACGCCTTCCGATTCGACCTCGAGGTCTGGCATTGGGTCGAAGGGTTGAAGCTGGACTACGCCAGCGTCGCCTACTGGTACGGCGCACCTGGCGCCACTTCGGGCATGCCGCCGGTTCCGCCGGTGGCCGAACGCGCGCTCGATCGCTTGCCGCCGGCGCCGGTGTTCGTCGCCGCGGGCGTCCTCGAGGGCGAGAGTCTGCGGGTGGCGGCGATGACCGGGGGCAGCCACGAGGCGCAGGACATGAGCTTCCGCGAGAACACGTTCTCGCGCGACGGCCAGCGTTGGTGGCGCGACGGCAAACCCGGCGACACCCTGGTGCTCGCCGTGCCGGTCGAAGCCGCGGGCGACTATCGCATCAGCGCCGCGTTCTGCATGGCCAGGGACTACGGCATCGTGCAGTTGACGCTCGACGATCAGAAGCTCGGCGAGCCCATCGATGGCTACGGCGAGGGCGTCACCAGCAGCGGTAGTCGCGAGCTCGGCACCTGCAGGCTCGAGGCCGGTGAGGCGATGTTGCGCGTCACCATTCTCGGCAGCAACGAGAACGCGGTGCCGCGCCACATGTTCGGCCTCGACTATCTGCGCCTGGAGCGGTTGCCGTGAGGCGGCGAGCGAAGCCGCGCCGCGAGCTCTTCGAGTGTCCGCATTGCGGTGCCGATGTCGTGCTCGGCGCCAAGGTCTGTCGCGAATGCGGCAGCGACGCCGACACCGGGTGGCTGGACGAGGAGGAGATCGGCTATCAGAGCCTCGATCTGCCGAGCGGATACTCGGACAGGCCGGATCACCCCGGTGCGGGTCGCAGCGAACGTCTGCCGCGCTGGGTCGTGGTGACGGCGTTGGTCGTCGTCGTCGCCTTCGCCTGGCTCTGCCTGCGCTGGTTCTGATCACGCTCACCCGCGGCGCGGGCGACCGTGCTCCCAAAGAAGCGCCGCAGCGGCGCCGGATGGTCCCGGTTCTTCGTCGACGCTGTGCCGCGTTGCGGCGTCGGTGCGATCAGAACGTCACGCTCCAGACGTTCGATGTCGGCAGCGGCAGCGTCGGACGGCCGAGATCGACGGTGACCGCCTGGAAGTGGGTGACGAAACCGGTGAACCAGGGCGGCACCGGGCCGAAGTCGAGGCGGGCGATTCCGGTCGCGGCCTCGTGCAGGAAGGTGCCGGGGATCACCATCAGGCCGAGGCTCTGATTGCCGATCCCGAGGGTCACGGCGCCGGGGATGGTGGTCGGCACCAGCGACCCGCTCATCGCGATCGCGGACATCGCCGGACCTCGGATCGAACCTTGGTGCATCATCAGGTGGAGCGTGTCGAAGGCGTCGA
>JAGQRA010000960.1 GCA_020425885.1 Planctomycetota bacterium
CGGCACGAATCGGCAACAGGATCGCCGCCGCCGAGGTCTGCGCTTGCACCGCCGTCCCCGCGCGGCAACATGCCGCCATGCCGAAGAAGATCGATTGGTACTACCACCGCAAGGGTTGAACGAGCTGTCAACGCGCCGACGCCTTCCTCGAAGGCGCGGCGGTGACCGTCCGTGAGACGGTCGACGCCAAGAAGCAACGCTACGGCGAGGGCGACCTCGACGCCGTCTTTGCCGGGGCGTCGAAGGTCGTCGTCGCCAAGGGCAAGAAGGTGGTGACGTTCGCGCCCGCGGGTGCCGACTTCGACGCGGCGGCGTTCGCCAAGGCGGTGATCGGACCGTCGGGCAACCTGCGTGCGCCGGCGATCCGCTGCGGCAAGACCTGGCTGGTCGGCTTCCACGACGAGGCCTACGGCGAGCGCTTCGGCGGCTGAAGACGTCTGGCCGGGCTCGGCTTGTCCGGCCGCCGCGAACGAACTACGTTGGCGCCATGACCTCGGCGGCGATTCTGATCGAAGCGGTGCGCGGTGTGCTGGCCGAGGCGGAGCATGTTCGCTGGGCCTACGTCTTCGGCTCGGTCGCGCGCGGCGAAGACGGTCGCGATGTCGATGTCGCCATCATGCCGGCTGCGACGATGCCGCCCGGTGCCGTTGCCGTCGGGCTGCTCGTCTCCCGACTCGAAGCGGCAACCGGGCGCAAGGTCGATCTCGTCGATCTCGGTCGCGCCGATCTCCCGTTCGTCGGGCCGATGCTGCTCGAGCGGTTGGTCGTTCTCGATCGCGATCCGGATGCCAGGCACGGCTACGAGGCCAAGACAACCTCGCGCTGGCTCGACTTCAAGCCGAGTCACGAGCAGGCCCAGCGCATCCGCACCTTGGCGATGCAGCAACGGCTCCAGGGCGAACGCTGATGGTCGATCGCGAGACCATTCGCCGCCGGCTGGCCCTGCTGCAGGACGCCCTGGCCGACCTCCGTCGCTACCGCACACGGTTCGACGCCGCCGCGCTGGCCGCGGACCGAGACGCCCAGCACATGGTGCTGCACGCGCTCTACATCGCGGCGCAGGCAGCCATCGACATCGCCCTGCACGCGGCGGCGGACGCCGAACAACCGAACGCGGCGACCTACCAGCAGGCCTTCGCGCGGTTGGCAGATGCCGGCCGTCTCGACCGTGAGCTGGCCACCCGGATGATGGGCTGGGCGGGCCTGCGCAACGTGCTCGCGCACCACTACGCGACCATCGATTACGGCCGCATCGCTGCGACTCTGGCCAACGAGCTGCCCGACCTCGAACGCTTCGCCGCTGCCGCCGCCACCTGGGCCGGCTGACCGCCGTCATCGCCAGCTCTCGCTCGGTTTTCTGCTGGCAGGTTGCATCCGCCGCCGCCATCGCGGGGAGTAGATGGCCGAGGCCACCGATGCCACCGCTCGAGACCGAACTGACCACCCACGCCGGCGCCCTGCGCGCCCTCGCCCGCGTCCTCGTCGGCGAACACCATGCCGACGACCTCGTGCAGGAAACGGTGCTGCAGGTGGTGGCCGCACCGCCGGCCCGGCCGACCGGGCTGCGCGGCTGGCTGGTCGCGGTGATGCGGCATCGCGCCGGCAAGCACCACCGCGGCGAACGTCGACGGCAGCTTCGCGAACGCGCCATGCCCGAGGCGGAACCGATGGCGAGTCCGGCCCGCATCGTCGAGCACGCCGACACCCTGCGCCGCCTGACCGCGGCGTTGACCGGCCTGCCCGAGCCGTACCTCGGCACGTTGATGCTGCGCTTCTTCGAGGATCTGCCACCGACGGCGATCGCCGAGCGAACGGGCGTTCCGGTGACGACGGTCAAGAGCCGGCTGCAGCGTGGCCTCGCCATGCTGCGGCAGCGACTCGCCGCCGCCGACGAGGATTGGCGTGCCTCACTCGGCGCGCTGTTCGGTGGCATCGCGTTGCCGGTCGCCGCCACCACCACGACAGGAGTGTTGCTGATGAGCAGTGCTACCAAGCTGGTGCTCGGCGGTGCGACGTTGGTCGCCGCGTTGTTGATCTGGGCCAGCATCGATCCCGGCTCGGGCTCGCCCGACCCTGGCAGGGCCGCGCCCGCCGACCCGCGGCTCTCGACGGCGGCGATCGACGCACCGACGGCGACGGACCCTGCCGACGAGGTCGCCGACGTCACGGCCACCCGAACAACGCCCGACGCGCCGAGCCCTGAGGTCGTCATCCACGGGCGCTGCGTCGACGAGTCGGGTCTGCCGCTCGGCGGTTGCGCCGTGACCCTGCGTGGCCACCGCGTCGAAGGCGTCGGCAAGGACTTCGCCCGCGAGTATGCCGAATGGCTTCGGGCGCGAGGCAGCAACGACTGGCAGGACCAGCGCTTCGTGACCGGCGGCGACGGCACGTTCGAGTTCGCCGTGGCACCGTCGCCGTTGTCATTGCAGCTGTCGCTCAGCCGCGATCGCCTCGAGTTCTTGAGCTCGATCGGGCAGATGCTGCGCCCCGCCACGCGCGACCTCGGCGATCTGCTCGTGCCGGCCACGTGCGCCGTCGACATCCGCGTCATCGACAGCAGGGGCCTGCCTGTGGCGACGCCGGTACTCAGCGTCGATCGGTCCCCGGGGGCGGACGCCACCGCCACCGGCGCCGGCCCATTCGCCCGACCGCTGCCGCCCGAA
>JAGQRA010000961.1 GCA_020425885.1 Planctomycetota bacterium
CTGGCGCTGCTGACGCTGCCGGTCGTGATCGTGGCCACCGAAGAGGCGCTGGCCGCGGTGCCGGGCTCGATGCGCGAGAGCAGCTATGCCTGCGGCGCGAGCAAGTGGCAGACCATCCGCCGCATCGTGCTGCCGCGCGCCATGCCCGGAATCATGACCGGCATGATCCTGGCGATGGCGCGAGGCGCCGGCGAGGTCGCGCCGCTGATGCTGGTCGGCGTCTCGAAGAAGGCGTCGGAGCTCGTCGTCGACGGCGCCTTCCCCTACCTGCACCCGTCGCGGAGCTTCATGCACCTCGGCTTCCACATCTACGACCTCGGCTTCCAGAGCCAGAACAGCGAGGCCGCCAAGCCGATGGTGTTCACCACCACGCTGCTGCTGATCGCGATCATCACCCTGCTGAATGTGTTCGCCATCTGGCTGCGCAGTCGGCTGCGTCGGCGCTTCGTCGGCGCCCAATTCTGATGGAGTCTCCCATGGCCGCACCCCAGTTCACCAAGACCACCAGGCGCAACTTCATGTCATCCCGACCGACGTCCTTCAATCCCGATGCCAACCTCGACACCGGCGGGGTCGCGGTCGCCTCGCCCTCCGGTGGCGTCATGGAGGCCATCGCCCGCGGCGAGCCGATCCAGTCGTGCATCCACGACCAGGTGTTCGCCGAGGAGGCCGTGCTCGGCGTCGAGAACTTCAACCTGTTCTACGGCGACAAGCAGGCGCTGTTCGACATCAACCTGCACGTGCCGCGCGGCAAGGTGACGGCGTTGATCGGGCCGTCGGGCTGCGGCAAGTCGACGCTGCTGCGGTCGGTCAACCGCCTCAACGACCTCATCGACAACGTCCGCATCGACGGCGAGATGCGGCTCAAGGGCGACTCGATCTACGGCAGGTCGGTCGACGTCATCGAGCTGCGCAAGCGCATGGGCATGGTGTTCCAGAAGTCGAACCCGTTCCCGATGAGCGTCTACGAGAACGTCGTCTACCCGCTGCGCATCGACGGCATCCGCGATCGCGCCACGCTCGACGAGGTCTGCGAGAAGAGCCTGCGCGGCGCCGCGCTGTGGGACGAGGTCAAGGATCGACTGCACAGCTCGGCGCTGCAGATGTCCGGCGGTCAACAGCAGCGGCTGTGCATCGCCCGCGCCATCGCCGCCGAGCCCGAGGTCTTGCTCATGGACGAGCCGTGCAGCGCGCTCGACCCGCTCGCCACCGCCAAGATCGAGGAGCTCATCTGGGAGCTCAAGGGGTCCTACTCGGTGATGATCGTCACCCACAACATGCACCAGGCGGCGCGCTGCAGCGACTACACCGCCTTCATGTATCTCGGTCGCCTGATCGAGCACGGTCCCACCGAGACCCTCTTCACCTGCCCGCTCATGCGCGAGACCGACGACTACGTCACCGGCCGCTTCGGCTAGCCGTGGCCAGTGCATACCGCCCTACACCCAATACAGTAACCATGAAGATCATCGCTCCCATCGTCTGCGTCGCCGCACTGTTCACCTGTTGCCAGAACTCCGCTCCCGTCAAGCCGGACGAAGCGATGACGTCCGCGGTCGAGGCGGCTGCTGCCGGCAGCTACGACCGCCCGGGCTTCATCGCGATCGAGAAGGAAGGCCGGCTCACCGTCTTCTGCGCCGAGTCCGAGGACCTCGCGAGCTTCCGCAAGTCCGGCGACCTGATCAAATGCGTGACCCGCATCGGCGCCGGCCCGAACGGCATGACCGTGCGCGCTCCCGATGCCGAGACCATCGACGGCTACGCGCTGTCGCGCCCGGGCTTCGCTGCCCGCGTCAGCGACGGCCGCATCTGGGTCTTCGCGGCCGGCAGCAAGGACTTCGCGACCTACTGCTCGGTCGGCGAACCGGCCAAGTGCGTCACCCTGATCGGTGCCGGCCCCGGCGGCGAGACCGTCAAGAGCAGCGATGCGGCCGTCATCGAGGCCTGGAAGAAGGCCCTCTGACCGGCGGTGACGGGGTTGGAAGAACGAACCCGCTTCCTTCTTCCAGCCGCCCTCTGACTGGCGGTGATGGGCTCGCGCCCCGGAAGAACGAACCCGCTTCCTTTCTCCAGGCCGCGCATTACCCCGGCGCCATGTGTTTCGTCGGGGCGAACTACATCGACTGCCGAGCGGCATTCGCGGTCAGCGGGTCTGCAACTGGCGGGCGGTCCGAGCTAGACTTCTCGGGCCTGTCCGCCTCGAACCCAGCCACGTTTCCGTTTCCCCATGCATAAATCCCTCTCCCGGACCGCGCTGCTGGCGTGCGTCCTCGGCGTCACTCTCTCCGCCCAGGCCCAGCAGCCGACCACGTCCGTAGCCTACGCATCGGAGCTGATCCGACTGCGATACGCGTCGTTCGATCCGGTGCACTCCGAGCCCGCGATGCCCGAGGCGTTGCAGAGCCGGGGCAACCTCTGGATCGCGCAGTTCGCCGGCGTGCCGACGGAGTCCGGTCGCTCGATCATGGCGGCCCTCGGTGTCACCCTGCACGGCTACCTGCCGCACAACGCCTACGTCGTGCGCATGTCCGAGACGATGGTCGATGCCGTGCGCGCGGTTCCCGGCATGCGCTGGGTCGGTCGCTACCACACCGCCTATCGCCTCGACCCGGCCTTGATCGCGGCGCTCGAAGCGGGCGGTCTCGACCAGGTGCGTCGCTACAACATCGTCGTCGCCGACAAGCACGGCGACAAGCCGGCGCTGATGGCCGGCATCCGCGCCCTCGGCGGCACGATCGCCAGTGAGGAGACCGGCAGCCTGCTGATCAGGGCGAACCTGACCGGTGCCCAGCTGCAGCAGGCGGCCGACCTCGACCAGGTGCTGTGGATCGACGAGTGGTCGGCCCCGGAAGAGGACATGGACAACGCCCGCATCCAGGGCGGCGGTAACTACGTCGAGGCGCAGGTCGGCTATACCGGCAGCGGCGTCAACGCCCACATCTACGAAGGCATCGAGGCCACGCACCAGGACTTCACCGGTGGCGCGACCAACATCAGCAGCGGTGGCGGCGCCGACACCCACGGTCACTGCACCGCGGGCATCGTGTTCGGCAACGGCACCAGCAATGCGGCCGTTCGCGGCATGGCGCCCGACTGCGGCAAGTTCTTCACCCAGTACAGCACGGTGACCGCGTCGCGCTGGCAGGTCATCAGCGACCTCGTCAACATCCACAACGTCAGCCACACCACGGCGTCGTGGGGTGATGCGCGCACCCTGACCTACAACGCGACCTCGGCCGAGACCGACGACATCATCTTCGATCACGACATCGTCTGGACGCAGAGTCAGAGCAACGCGCACAACCAGCAGTCGCGGCCGCAGGCCTGGGCCAAGAACATCTTCTCGATCGGCGGCGTCCAGCACTACAACAACAGCAGCGCCGCCGACGACTCGTGGAACGCCGGTGGCGGCAGCACCGGCCCGGCCGCCGACGGCCGCATCAAGCCGACGCTGTCGGCCTACTACGACGCCATCGGCACCTCGGACCGTTCGGGTTCGCTCGGCTACTCCGCCAACAACTGGTACGCCTCGTTCGGCGGCACGTCGGGGGCCACGCCGATCGTCGCCGGCCACAACGTGCTCGCGATCCAGATGTTCACGGACGACTCGGCCACGCCCGGCGTCGGCCCGTTCGGCAATCAGCTGCGCAGCCCCGGCTCGCCGGCGGCGAGCTTCGTGCACGACAACCGCCCGCACTTCACCACGCTGAAAGCACTGCAGGTGGCGAGCGCCTACATGTACGACTCGGCGCAGAACGGCAACACCCGCATGCATGTCGGCTGGGGCTTCCCGGATCTGCGGAAGATGTGGGACATGCGCGGCAAGACGATGATCGTCGACGAGACCGATGTCCTGACGCAGGGGCAGACGACCCGTCACGATCTCAACGTCGCGTCGGGCGAGCCGGTATTCTACGCCGTGCTCAACTACGCCGATCCGGCCGCCGTCCCGAGCGCTGCGATCACCCTGATCAACAACCTGTCGCTCAAGGTCACCGACCCGAACGGCACGATCTACTGGGGCAACAACGGCCTCACCGCAGGTGACTGGTCGGTCGCCGGTGGCGCCGAGGACACGATCAATCCGATCGAATGCGTCAAGGTCCAGAACCCGGTGGCCGGCGTCTGGCACATCGACGTGATCGCGACCTCGATCGTCCAGGACAGCCACGTCGA
>JAGQRA010000962.1 GCA_020425885.1 Planctomycetota bacterium
CCGAGACGTCCGAGCGTGGTGCCCTTGGCCGCCGCTTCCCGCAACGCCGGCGGATAGTCGCCGATCATGTCGGTATCGGTCAGGCCGGGAACGATGGCGTTGACCGTGATGCCACGCGGCCCGAGCTCGCGCGACAATGAACGCGTGAACTGCTCGATCGCCGACTTCGAACCCGCATAGATCGAGTAGCCGGGCGACCAGCCTCGCGTGGTGCTGCTCGAGAGGTTGATGATCCGCCCGCCGTCGTGGATGCGCCTGGCGGCTTCCTGCATCGAGAAGTAGGTGCCTTTCAGCAGGCCGAAGACCGCATCCCAGGTGGCCTCGGTTTCCTTTTCGACCGGCACGACCGGCGGCAGGATGCCGGCATTGTTGACGACGATGTCGATGCGGCCGAACTGCTGCTGCACCTCGGCGTACAGCCGCCGCACGTCCTCGATCCTGGAGATGTCCGCCTGGATGGCGATCGCCCGGCCACCGCGCGCCTCGATCGTCTCCACGACCTGCTGCGCCGCCGCGGTCGACTTCGAATAATTCACCACCACGGTCGCGCCGTCGCGCGCCAGCGTCTCGCTGATCGCGCGACCGATGCCGCGTGAACCGCCGGTCACGATCGCGACCTTGCCGGCGAAACGTGCCGTACCCGCAGGCGTCGGCGCAGCCGCAACGGCAGTAGTGGCGGTGGTGGCCGCGGTGGCGGTGGCGGGCGGAGTGCCCGGATCCGCGGCGGCCACGGCCCGGACCGGCTGGGCGGCCAGCACGCTGCCCAGCAACCCTCCCAACAACACGCGCAGCATCCGGGAGTCAGGCAGGCGTCGGGACAGGTGGGACATTCGCGGGCTCCGGCTCAATCGATGCCCGGAGCTTACACGGCTCGCCCGACCTCGAGCGCAGCCCGCTGTGCCCGTCACGAACCGCGGAACGGGGGCAGGCGGGTCGTCACCGCCAACGATGCCGCACACCACCTCGCCGCGACGGGCGCAGGCCTTGCGGCCTTAGAACGCGTCCCAGTCCTCGTTGGCTCGCGACGTGCAGCCAGAACCCGCCGCAGCGCGCTTGGCAGGCGCGGCCGCGTGCCGTGCCGGTTCTGCCGCCGCCGTAGCCGACCGCTTGGCCGACCGCTTGGCCGACCACGGCCGGTTGCCGGTACGACGCTCGGTGCTGGGCGCGGCCGACGACGACGCGGATCGTGACGCCTCGTGGGCGACAGCGCGCGCGCCATGCGGCTCCTGCGAACCCGGCACGCGGTAGCGCTCCATCATCTCGTTGAGCGCCGCCGCCTGCTCGGCCATCGACTGGCTGGCTGCGCTGACCTCTTCCACCAGGGCCGCATTCTGCTGGGTCATCTCGTCCATCTGCATGACGGCAGTATTGACCTGCTCGATGCCGCTCGACTGTTCGAGGCAGGTCGCAGCCACCTCCGACACGATGTCGTTGACGCGTTTGACTGCACCCTCGAGCTGCTGCAGCGTCTGGCCGGATTCGTTGACCAGCGTCGCGCCTTCTTCGACCTTGCGGACCGAGTCCTGGATCAGCGTCTTGATCTCCTTGGCGGCAGTCGCCGAACGGCCCGCGAGACTGCGGACCTCGCTGGCGACGACCGCGAAGCCGCGGCCCTGTTCGCCGGCCCGGGCCGCTTCCACGGCCGCGTTGAGCGCCAGCAGATTGATCTGGAACGCGATCTCGTCGATCACGCCGATGATGTCGGCGATCTTCTTCGACGCCTCGCTGATCTCGGTCATGGCGCGCACCGCATTGGACACGACCGAGCCACCCTTCTCGGCCTGTTCGCGCGCCGTGGTCGCCAGCTGTTTGGCCTGGGCGGCGTTATCGGCCGTCTGCTTCACGGTGCTGGTCATCTCCTCCATCGACGAAGCGGTTTCCTCCAGGTTGGAGGCCTGCTCCTCGGTACGCTGCGAGAGATCAGCGTTGCCCTGACTGATCTCGTTCGCACCGTGCGCCACCTCGCCGGCCGCGGCCTTGACCTGGGTCACGATGTCGGTGAGGTTGCCGGTCAGGTCGTTCACACCGTTGCCGATCGCGGCGAACAGGCCGGGCTTGCCCTCGACGGCCATGCGCTTGGTCAGATCGCCCTGATTGGCCGCATCGACCAGCTGGCGCACTTCGGTCACCACCTGGCTCACGGTGTCGACCAGCTGGTTGATCCCGTTGGAGAGCATCAGGACGAACCCGCTCTTGCCCTCCTGCGCGATGCGCTGCTCGAGCCGGCCATCGACCACGGCAGCGACGATCTGGTTGACCTCCTGCTCGATCGCCTGCTCCTGCG
>JAGQRA010000963.1 GCA_020425885.1 Planctomycetota bacterium
AACACCCCTTCCCAGGCTCCAGCGCGACGCAGGCTTGTCGCGGTGATCGGCGACGCAAACGTGCCACCAGGGTCCCAGAAGGCCCTGTTGGCCGAGGATGTAGGCCGGCTACTCGTCGATGCAGGCTTCCGCGTGCTCACTGGCGGACTCGGCGGCGTGATGGAGACGGCGTGCCGTGGTGCGCGTTCGTCGTCGCGCTACCAGTCCGGCGACACGGTCGCCGTGCTGCCCGGTCACGATCCTGGCGAGGCGAACGAGTTCGTCGACGTCGTGATCCCGTCGGGACTCGACCATGTCCGCAACTCGATCGTCGCGCACGCCGACGCGGTGATCGCGATCGGCGGCGGGGCCGGCACGATGTCCGAGATCTGCCTCGCCTGGATCTACAAGCGGCTCATCGTCGCGCTGCGCGTGGAGGGTTGGAGCGGCAGGATCGCGGACCAGCGGGTCGACGAGCGCGTGCGGTATCCCAACGAGCCTGATGACCGTGTGATCGGGGCGACGTCCGCTTCAGACGCGGTGCGCACGGTCGTCGACTGCGTCGGGCACTTCACGAGGCAGCACGGCACGATTCGTCGGCGCGACACCCCGTGATCCCGGCACCTGCCGCAGGGCTTCCGAGTAGGGCGACGAGACCGAGCGATGGGTCGCCGAATCACGACGCGCCATGCGCGTGACGTTGAGTCAGTGTCTGGCTACAGGGATCCAGCGCAACTCCACGCGATCCGACGCGACCCCGTGCGAGCCTTCGCCGACCGCTCGGAATCGCGAGCGAAGTGCCTATGCTGTCTTGCGCAGAACATGCAAACGGTACGGCGTGCGACACCCGACATCGCGATCATCAAGCAGGACTGCCGAGCTTGGATGCGTGCGCAGCCAGCCGGCGTCGTCGACTGCGTCGTCACGTCCCCGCCCTACAACCTGGGCATCAAGTATCGATCGTACGAAGACAAGAAGTCGCGCGAACAATACCTCGCTTGGTTGGGCGGCGTGTTCGATGACCTTCATCGAGTGCTCCGACCGGACGGTCACTTCTTCCTGAATGTCGGCTACAGCAACACGGACCCGTGGGTGGACGTCGACGTCCTGCTGGTCGCGCGCAAGCGGTTCGTGCTGCAGAACCGGATCTGCTGGGTGAAGAGTGTCTCGATCGACGCCGAGACGTTCGGCCACTTCAAGCCGATCAGCTCGGGGCGCTTCGTGACCCCGACGCACGAGATGGTCTTCCACCTGACCAAGACGGGGGCCGTTCCGATCGACCGCTCGGCGGTGGGCGTTCCCTACAAGTGGAAGTCGAACCTCGACAAGCGCAGTCGTATGCGCGGCCGCCTCGCCAAGAAGTTCGGCTACGTGAGCTGGCTCGACTTCGAGGTTCGCGCGACCGATCACGAGCGCGAGCAACTTGATCGCGAACTGGATGCGCGCGTGAAGAAGCTCGGCGTTGTGAAGGACCGTCGCTGCCGAGGAAACTCCTGGTTCTTGCCCTACGACACGATCCGCGACCGTGACTCGGACCGCGGTTCTCATCCAGCCACATACCCCGTGGCTCTGCCCGAGATGTGCATCCGGTTGGCGGGTTGCCCTGCCGGCTCACTGGTCTTCGACCCGTTCGTGGGCAGCGGCACGACGATGATCGCGGCGCATTCTGCTGGCATGCGGGGTGTCGGAACCGACATCGACCCGCGCTACGTCGCACACGCCTTGAAGCGGCTGCAGCAGGCGGCGAGCGCGAACGTGAGCGCGGGTGGAGTTCGCCGTCGGGCGGTCCAGTAAACTCTGAGAAGGGGCGGACATGCGCCACCACGTCGCTCCCGAGGAACAGGAAATGCAGAACAAGCGCCACAAGGACCGCGGCGAGCCGGTCCCGTCATACCTCAAGAAAGATGGGTACCTCTACGTGATGCTGACCGACAAAGACGGGCGGCAGCATGAACGCGCCGTCCACATCCTGGTTGCCGAGACGTTTCTTGGTCCCGCTCCGTCGCCAGCACATAGGGTCGTTCACAAGAACGGCAATCTGACCGACAACGCCGCGACCAACTTGGAGTGGCGCGTGCCTGAGTGATCGACGGGTCGCCGCGCGTGTGACCGCGACGTGTCAGGCGACTGCGAGGCTATCCATGTCGCGTGTTCTCGCTGGCTGTAGCCCCGCGTTCGCCGGCTGCGAGGGCCGTGGTTTCTCCGCGCTGAGGGCACAACTGCGGAGCCGCGCCGCGACAGGAACGTGGAGTTCCGGTGACGCGCAACGTATGTTGCCATCGAACTCAAGCTGAGCGGCGTCGCCGCTCGATCCAGCTACCGCGTGGTGTCCCGTCTAGGAAGTCAGGTGTCGCGTCAGGTCCGCCAGATCTCGATCTGGGCGGTTCTGCTCGTGATCTGCCTGGGCCTTCCGCGCTTCCTGGTGGTCTGCAACGGGCCGCACTGCCATGGCAGCGTCGAGTTCGTGCATGCCTCGGGATCCTGCTGCAAGGATCACCACGAGCTGCGGAGCAATTGCGGCACACACGACCACGATCACGGTGACGAGGGCGACTGTGGCGAGGGTGAGTCTGCCGAACCCGGTCGACACAACTGCACCGACGTCGCGTTCTCCATCGCCGAAGGCCCGCTTCCCGAACGCATCACGTTCGAGTTCCACGACGGCCCGGCAGTTGACGTTGTCGATTCGTGGATCGCTTACTCGCCGAGTCCGCAGCCTGCGCCAGTGTTGCCGCCGGCAACGGGTCCGCCCAGGACGGACCAGCGAACCGAGCTGCTGGCTACGACCCTTCTGCTGATCTGAGTCGACGCGCGCCGTCCGAGCCACTGGCTCGGGATTCGGGGCCTTCTGGCCTCGCTGTGCCGCGTTGCGCGAGTGACGCGGCGTCCCGTTCGCGCGCCAACGTCACGTCCGTCGACTCTCATGCATCCGATCCGTTGGGCGGCCTTGTCCGCCTTCGTTGCGACAGGTTGCCAGACCTACACGCCTGCTCCTGTCGACCTCCAAGCCCATGCGCGGTTGTTCGCCGAGCGCATTCCCGACGCCGCGCTCGTGCGAGCGTTCGCCGAGTCGCTCCGCCAGCACGACCCGGCCATCCACGGGTTCGACGTCGCGGATGGGCTGTCTCTCGACGAGGCGCGTTATGTCGCCTTGCTCTTCAACCCGTCGCTGAAGGTCGTCCGAGCACAGGCAGCCGTCGCTCAGGCCGCGGCGGAGTTGGCGGGCCTTTGGCAGGACCCGCAGCTCAGCGGCTCGTTCTTCTACGTGCTGGAGAACGTGTGGCAGCACAATTGGTTCGCCGGAGCCTACGTCGGGCAAACATTGCCGATCACGGGCCTCCCCGGCTTGGAGAAGGCGCTCGCTGAATCGCAGCATGCCCAGGCACTGATCGACGCACGCCGGTCCGAAGCCACTGTGTTGAACAGCCTGGATGTTGCCTGGGTGAAGCTCTCCGCCGCGCGGCTTCGCGTCGACCTGCTGACGGCGCTGGTTCAGCGGCTCGCGGACCTCGAACAGATCGCGTCGAGGCTGGCTGCCTCCCAAGCCCTCAATCAGCTCGAAGCGCGTGCCTTCACATTGGCGCGGGTTCGCCACCAAGCTGACCTTGTCGCTGCCCGCGGGGAATCGCAGGGGGCAGAGTTGCGCCTGCGCGAGTTGCTCGGGATGCCTCCTGGGCTGGAGCTGCGCCTCGAACCCCATCTGTCCACAACCGAGCGCGTGTCCGGTTCGGAGCAGCTTGCGAAGCTGAACCAGAGCCCTCTCGTCGAGCTGGCGAAGCGCGAGCACGATGTCGCCGAACGCGGGCTGCAACTCGCCATCCGCAAGCAGTGGCCGGAACTGTGGATTCAGCCCGGGTGGCAGGAGGAAGACGCGCAGCCGCGCCCCGCTTTCGGCTTCTCGCTGCCGATCCCGCTGTGGAACGCCAATGCGCAGGAGATCGCCGAGAAGCGAGCGGCGCGGAACGCAGCCGCCGAACGACTGAAGGAGCGGCTCGAGGCCGCTACGCACGCGCTCGCGCAGGCGGACACGAAGCGCCGCGCCGCGGTCGAGCAACGACGCATTCTCGACGCCGAGTTGCTGCCACTCACCGAACGCCAACTCGCGGACGCCAAGCGCCTCGCCGAACTCGGCCAGCTCGACACCCTCTTGATCCTGGATGCCGTGACGCGCGCCTACGAGGCGCAACTCGCCGCGGTCGCATCCGCCGTGACCGAGGCGGAAGCCACGGTCGAACTCAACTCACTCTATTGGCCGTCGCTTGCCGCCCCCGCGAAGGAGGAATGACCCATGCCTGCACGTCTTCGTCTCGTTCTCGTCGTCTCCCTGCTTGCGGCGGCATGCTCGAAGAAGCAGGAGTCACAACCTGCTCCTGACGAGGCACCTGCTCCGACCAACCGGATCGCGGTGCCCGAGACCGTTCGCAAGAACCTCGGCATCGACTTCGTGAAGGTCGAGCGTCGTCGGGTGGCGCAGACCCTGCGCTTCTCCGGTCATTTCGAGCTGCTGACGACCGCGCGTCACGAGCTGCGCACGCCGGTGCAGGGGCGCGTCACGCTGTTGGTGAAGCCGCTGCAGTCGGTGAAGGCCGGCGACCCCATCTACCGCGTCGACTCTCCGGACTGGCGACAGGCGCAGCGGGAGATCGGCGAGATCGCGACGCAGATCCGCGTCGACGAAGCGCGACTGGCCGCGATGCAGCCGCTGGTCGCTGCACACCGCGAGCACGAGCAGAGTCTGCGCGAGGCCGTGTCGGTTCTCGAAGCGCGCCAGAAGAACGTCGAGGAGACGCAGTCCAGCGTCGGCGGGCAGGCACGCGAACTGTCGGAGGCGCGGGCGCAGCTCGCTCAGGTGCGTGCCGATCTCGCCGAGGCTCGCGAGAAGGGAGCGTCGACCGATGCCACGCTGGCCGAAGTCCAGGCGCAGCTCATCGCTGGTCGAGACAGGTTCCGCTTAGCGCTCGAAGCGGCGGCGGCGGTGACCGGCACGACCGTCGAGCAACTGCTCGGCGATGCCCAGGGTGCTACCAGCAAGTTGCCGTACTGGCGGGTGCTGTCGGCGATCGAAGTTCGCGCGAGTGCGGGCGGAGTCGTCGACCAGTTGCAAGTCGCTTCGGGCTCCTGGCTGGAAACAGGCCAACTGGTTGTCACGGTCAGCGATCTCGGTCAGGTTCGGTTCCGGGCGCGCGGCCTGCAGAGTGACCTACGGCAGCTTCGCAGCGGCTTGTCGGCGCAAGCGGTGCCGGCACTCAGCACCAGCGCCGCGGAGGAACGTGTTCCCGGAGCCCTGCTGCTCGGTTCGGACGCGGATCCCTCGCAGCGGACTCTCGACCTGTTCCTCGAACCGACCGCCGTGCCGGCGTGGGCGCGCCCCGGTGTCGCCGGCTTCCTGGAGATCGAGACGGCCGGCACCGCGGAGCCCGTGCTGGCGATCCCACTCGCCGCGACGTTGCAGGATGGCCTCGAACGGGTGCTGTTTCGACGCGATCCGGCTGACGCGGACAAGGTAATCCGCTTGGAGGCGGACCTCGGCCTCGATGACGGTCGGTGGGTCGAGATCAAGAGCGGCCTGCGCGACGGCGACGAGGTCGTCCTCGCCGGTGCCTACGAGCTGATGCTGGCCAGCTCGGGCTCGGCGGCGAAGGGCGGGCACTTCCACTCCGACGGGACGTTCCACGCCGGGGAGCACAAGTAGCATGTTCCGCAAGCTCATCTCCTTCTCGCTACGGCAGCCGTGGATCGTGCTGCTGATGGCTGTCGGGCTGCTGGCCTTCGCGGGCTACCAAGTGCCGCGCATGCCGGTGGACGTGTTCCCCGAGCTGAATGCGCCGACCGTCGTCGTGCTCACAGAGGCCGCAGGCTTCGCCGCCGACGAAGTCGAACAGAACGTCACGTTCCCGATCGAGAGTTCGGTCAACGGTCTGCCCGGAATCCGTCGTGTTCGCAGCGCGAGCGCCATCGGGCTGTCCTTGGTGTGGGTCGAGTTCGAGTGGGGAGAAGACATCTACCGCGCCCGCACTCTGGTCGCGGAGAAGCTCAACGCGGCCCGCGCCAACCTGCCGCCGAATGCGCATGCGGAGATCACGCCGATCACCTCGATCACCGGCGAGATCATGTTGCTGTCGCTGTCCTCGCCGGACGGCAGCCAGTCGCCGATGACGGTTCGCGCGTATGCCGAGTTCGAGCTGCGCAATCAACTGCTCTCGGTTCCGGGCGTGGCCCAGGTCGTCGCCATCGGCGGTGACTTGCCCGAGTACCAGATCAACGTCCGACACGATCAGCTCCAGCTCTACGACCTGACCATGCAAGAGGTCGTCGAAGCCGCGCGGACCGCGCACAGCACGGCAGGAGCCGGCTATCTGCCGAACGTCGACGGGCTCGAACTGCCGGTGCGCCAGACGGGGCGCGTGCGGTCGGAGGCGGACATCGCCGGCACCATCGTGCGCTACAAGGATGGGCACCCGGTCACGATCGGTCAGGTCGCCGACGTCGTGCTCGGCGCGACGCCGAAGCGCGGCACGGCCACCGAGGGCGGCAAGGCCGCGGTCGTGTTGTCCGTGCAGAAGTCGCCCGGCACGAACACGCTCAACCTGACCGACGCCATCGACCGGAAGCTCGACCAAGTCGAGAAGGCGATGCCCGCGGGCGTGGTGCTGAACCGCCACGTCATGCGCCAGTCGGACTTCATCACGCTGTCGGTCCACAACCTGATCGCGGTGCTGCGCGACGCGGCGATCTTCGTCGTCATCATCCTGATCCTGTTCTTGCTCGACGTTCGCACGACGCTCATCACGCTGACGGCTCTACCGCTCAGCTTGGCCGTCGCCTTCCTCGTGCTCTGGGCGTTGGGCCTCTCGATCAACGTCATGACGCTCGGCGGCCTCGCGGTGGCGATCGGCGAACTGGTCGACGATGCGATCATCGATGTCGAGAACGTCTTCCGCCGTCTGCACGAGAATGCGGCGCGATTGGAGGCGGAGCGCAAGCCGGTGCTCCGGGTCATCTGGGATGCGAGCAACGAGATCCGCAGCTCGGTCGTCTTCGCGACGGTCATCATCTGCATGGTGTTTGTGCCCCTGCTCTTCTTGCAGGGCATCGAAGGGCGCTTCTTCCGGCCGCTCGGCATCGCCTACATCGTGTCGACGTTCGCATCGTTGATCGTCGCGCTGACGGTGACGCCGGCGCTCTGCCGGCTGGTCTTGGCAAAGGTCGGTTCGAAGGCGCACGGAGAGGTCTTCCTCGTCCGGTGGCTGAAGCGGCGCTACGAGCCTTCGCTGCAGTGGGTGATGCGTCGCGGTCGCAGCGTGCTCGCGGTTTCGGCACTCGCCACCGTCGCGAGCCTCGCCCTCGGCAAGACTTACGGCACGAGCTTCTTGCCCGAGTTCAACGAGGGCACGTTCACCGTGTTCCTCATGGCTCCCCCCGGCACGTCGCTGGAGGAGAGCAACCGGCTGGCCATCGGGGTCGAGGCGCAACTCGGCAAGCTGCCCGGAGTGCGTTCCGTCGTGCGTCGAACGGGTCGTGCCGAGCGGGACGAGCACGCTGAGCCGGTCAGCAGTTCGGAGATCGAGGTCACCCTCGCCTCCGGGTTCAGCAAGCACGACGTTCGGCGATCCATCGACGGCGTCTTGGAGGGCGTGCCCGGCATCACGACTAGCATCGGCCAGCCCATCGAGCACCGGCTCTCGCACGTTCTCTCCGGCACACCGGCTGCGATTGCGATCGTCGTGCAAGGCGATGACTTGAGTTTGCTACGGACCCTCGCCAAGCAGATCGAGGGCGAACTCAAGTCGCTCCCAGGGACGCGCGACGTCGCTGCGAACCGCGAAGTGATGATTACGTCGCTGCCGGTGCGCTATCGACCCCGCGACCTCGCGGCTGCGGGCCTGAGTCCCGCCGCTGCGGCGGAGCAGGTCCAGGATGCCCTCCAGGGCGAGACCGTGGCGGAGGTCAACGAGGGCATCCGACGCTACGCGATCACGGTGCGTCTGCATCCCGACGAACGAGAGCGAGTCGACGACGTGAGCAAGCTGGTGTTGCGTGGCGTCGGCGGGGCCACGGTGCGACTGCGCGATGTGGCCGACATGGGGCGCGAGCGCACCTCGAACCTGATCGCGCGCGAGAACGGCAAGCGCAAGGCCGTGATCTCGTGCAACGTCGCCGAGGGCTACAACCTGGGCCAGCTCGTCGAAGAAGTGAAGAAGCGGGTCGAACCGATCGTCACCAAGGCAGGCTGCACGCTTGCTCTAGGTGGTCAGTTCGAAGCGCAACAGTCCGCGAGCCAGACGATCTTCGTGATGGGGGCGTTCGTCATCGTCGTGATGCTGCTCTTGGTCAACGCGGCGCTCGGCTCGATGCGGGCGGCGGTGCTAGTGATGGTCAACCTGCCGCTGTCGCTGATCGGCGGCATCGCTGCGATCTACCTCACCGAGTCGCCCAGCCTCTGGGGCAACACGCTCGCGCTGTTCGGCCTCGGCAGCGGTCGCTACGTCGCTCCCGTGATCTCGATCGCCAGCATGGTCGGCTTCATCACGCTGTTCGGCATCGCCGTGCGCAACGGCATCCTGCTCGTGCGGCACTACTTCGACCTGATGCACGAAGGCGTTCCGCTGGAGGAGGCCATTCTGCGAGGTTCGATGGAACGTCTCGTGCCGATCCTGATGACGGCGCTGACGGCCGCACTCGGCCTGTTGCCGATCGTGATGGCTGCCGGCGAGCCCGGCAGCGAGATCCTTGCTCCACTGTCGGTCGTCGTGCTCGGCGGCCTCTTGTCCTCGACCTTCCTCAACCTGCTCGTCGTGCCGGCCGGGTTCTACCTGATGTTCAGGAACCACCCCGTCGGCCCGAAGGGCCAAACGCCTGATGCCTTGGAGTTGTCATGAAGACGAAGTTGATCCCCGTTCTCGTAGCCTCGTTCCTCTTCGCCGCGTGCGGCAAGGAGGCCCACGTCCACACGCCCGGCGACGGCCACGGCAAGGAGGCTGGCCACACCGATGACCACGCCGCTGGCGGTCACGGGTCGTTGGTCAGCCTGGGATCGATCCAGCTCGGTGGAATGGCGGTCGAGGTCTCGCAGGAGGGCAGTGTGGAGGCTGGCAAGGAAGTCGGCGTCGACCTGTCCTTCGCGAAGGGCAAGCCCGTTCCCAGCACGGTGCGCGCATGGGTCGGGGTCGAGTCGGCTGCAGGCTCCCTGAAGGCCAAGCTCGGCAAGGAGGGCGACGATTTGCACGGTCACCTGGAAGTGCCGAAGCCCCTCCCGGAGGGCAGCAAGTTCTGGTTCGAGGCCGATGGCGCTACCGGCACCAGCAAGGCTTCGATCACGTTCCGTAAGTAGGCGCACTCGGCAAGGAGATGTCCCATGAACAACGTGCTTCCTTGGTTTCGCCTGACGACGCTGTCGCTGCTTCTCCTTGTGGGCTGTGCTGGAGCGCCTTCGCCGAGGTGCGCTCCCGAGTGCGCCGAGTGCAGGGATCTTGCGGTGCAGGAGCTGAAGGTCCACCGCACGGGCCGGCACTTCCAGTCCGGATCGCGCCTGCCGCGAGTTCACACCTGCAGTTGCTGCAAGGTCGAGGTCACCCTCTACGAGCGGGATGGGAAGGCGATGCTACGGTGCCCGAAGTGTGCACCATCGGGCGTCGAGTGCTCTGCTTGCGAGGAGGGTGGTTCCCAGGCGCACGCCCATGCGACCAAGTGATGGGCCATGGTCGAGCCTCGTATTCACTCGGCGAGGCTCGGCGTCTGGATGCCGATGCGGCACTGCCCGTCGGTTCGCAGCTTCATCCGGCGCTCAAAACGCTTCTGGTCCTGAGCCAGGGTGTCGTCGACTTCCAGCGCCGCGAGCAACCGGCGCAAGTGCTTCTCGTGTGCGGTCACCGCGAGGCACAGCCTGTAGTAGACCCAGCGGCCGTCTTTCCTCCCTTGGACCAAGCCAGCCGAGACGAGCACCTTCAGTTGCCGCGACACGTTGTATTGGCGCTCCTGCAGAGCGTCGACGAACTCGCAGACGCACAGCTCGGTGTCGTTGCTGGCGAGCAGCCGAAGCATGCGGACGCGAGTCGGGTCGGAGAGAGCGCGGAAGGTCGCCGACGCCTGCTCGGGTGAAGAAGTCTTGCTCATGCGAATGCCGAAGGAATCCGATCAATAGTTGCGCGAATGCGCATGTGTGCTAGTGTAGCACGCCCGACGACGACCACAAGCGTGCCTGCGATCTTCGCCATGGACCACCCCGACTACTTTCGGCCGCGTGCTTGCCCCGCTGAATCGTCGTGTGCGCACGATGGGGTCGGAGCGGGCGAGCATGCCGCGCGGAGCGAGCGATGGCGCTTGCCAGTTGCTGCCGTGCTGGCCTTGTCTGCGGAGCTTTGGGCGCTGGGCCAGGGTGCGGAGAGCACGGCTGCAGTGGCTGCATTGTCCGTTGCGGCGATCCTGCTCGGCGGCATCCCGACGATGCGCGGTGGGCTGCGTTCGCTACTGGCGCTGCGGCTCGACATCCAGTTCCTGATGACGATCGCAGTCGTCGGCGCGTTCGCGATCGGCGAGTTTCCGGAGGCCGCTGTGGTCGTCGTCTTGTTCGCGGTGGCTGAGCGCATCGAGGAACGCACCGTCTCACGGGCGCAGAATGCCATCCGCTCCCTGATGACGCTGTCGCCGCCGACGGCAACCGTTGCGGATACTTCGGGCCAATGGGTCGAGCGGCCGGTGGCCGAGGTCTCCGCCGGGTCCACCATGCTGGTTCGGCCGGGCGAGCGGTTCGCTCTGGACGGCGTGGTGGTCGACGGAGAATCGGCCGTCAACCAAGCGGCGATCACGGGTGAGAGCCTGCCCGTCGAGAAGCGACGAGACGACAAGGTCTTCGCCGGCACCATGAACGGGCAGGGTGCCTTGCGGGTGACGACCACCGGGGGTGTCGACCAAACCACCCTCGCGCACATCGTTCGCAGCGTGCAAGAGGCCCAGGCGCAGCGGGCTCCTGTGCAGCGGTTCATCGACTCGTTCGCCCGCATCTACACGCCCGTTGTGGTCGTGATCGCGACCCTCATCGCACTGTTGCCCTGGCTCGCGTTCGGACAGCCCTTCGAGCCTTGGCTTTACCGCGCCCTTGTCCTTCTGGTGATCGCATGTCCCTGCGCGCTGGTCGTCTCAACGCCGGTGGCGATCGCGAGCGGCCTCACGGCCGCCGCTCGCGCGGGGATCGTCGTCAAGGGTGGCGTGTACCTGGAACGCGGGGCGAAGCTCGCGTGCATCGCACTCGACAAGACGGGAACGCTGACCGCGGGCACGCCGGCCCTCACGGACGTGCTTCCGCAGAATGGCCGAGACCCTGGTGAAGTGCTGCGGCTTGCGGCGAGCATCGAGGCGTCGTCGGAGCATCCCGTCGCCAGGGCTCTCGTGTCTGCCTGCAAGGACGAACTGCAGCAGGTAGCCGGGTTCACCGCGTTGACTGGTCGTGGTGTCATCGGCGTCGTGGGTGGCGTCGAGTATCTGGTCGGCAACCATCGTCTCGTGGAGTCCACCGGCGTGTGTTCCCCGGCGATCGAGCAACAGCTTCAGGCGCTCGAACAGCAGGGCAAGACCTGCCTCGTGCTGATGTCGCGGGACTCGGTGTTGGCGATCTTCGCAGTCGCGGATCGTGTGCGGGAGACGAGTCCAGTCGCGGTTGCCACGTTGAAGAGTCTGGGCGTCCACCTCGTCGTCCTGAGTGGCGACAACCAGCGCACAACGACCGCGGTTGCCGTCCAGGTCGGCATCGACGATGCGCGGGGTGAGTTGTTGCCCGAAGACAAATTGCAGGCGGTCACCACTCTGCGGGGCACGTACGGCTCCGTCGGCATGGTTGGGGACGGCATCAACGATGCTCCGGCCTTGGCGCGCGCCGACGTCAGCTTCGCGATGGGAGCTGCGGGGTCGGATACCGCCTTGGAGACGGCGGGCGTGGCCTTGATGGTCGACGACCTACGCGGTCTGGCGGACTTCCTCAGGATCAGTCGCGCTGCGAGGCGCGTGCTGCGCCAGAACATCGCGGTGGCTCTCGCCACTAAGTTCGCTTTCTTTGCCCTGGCTCTCGTCGGGCACGCCACGCTGTGGGCTGCAGTGGTGGCGGACATGGGGGCCAGTCTGGTCGTAGTTGCGAACAGCCTGCGACTTCTCCGCGTGCCCTCTCCTGGAACCTTGCACGAAACCGCCGGAGTCACGACATGAGAAAGCAAGTGAACCGACACCGAGATCGACGATGGGCCGCGGTGATCTTGTCTGCTGCACTGGCTGGCTGCGTGGCCTACGAAGCTGAGGATGTCACCCTGCAAGGGACAGTCACCGCGTTGCCGCGGCATGTCGGTGCGCTGACGTTCGACCAAGCCGTCGCCTTGGCCCTGGCGCACAACGGCGAGATCAAGGCGCGCGAAGCCGAATGCCGCGCCGCCGGGTTGGATGTCATGCCGACGGAGCTGCAGGGTCAATTGCAGCAGGAGAGCCTCGCGTTGATGCTCGACCCACTCGCTCTCCTCGGCCTGACGCAACGCGGTGCGAGTTCGTTCCTCGCCGAGTCGCGCGCCGCGGAGGCAGCCGCCGCGCTCGCGCAGACGCTCTGGCGCACCGTGGCGGCCATCGCCGAGGTCTTCGCGCAGCACCGCGCGCTCGATGGCCTGCAGCAGGTGCCGCTCGTGGCGGTGGACGGCGAGGCGTTCGCAGCCGCTGGCCTTGCCTCTCCCGTGGCGATCGATCAGGTGCGCGGTGCGGTCGTGGCCGCCGAGGCCGAACGCCACGCGATCGCGACGGAGATGGCGACGCAAATCGCTGACCTGCGACAGATGCTCGGCCTGTCGCCCGCTTCGGAACTCGACTTGGTGCTGCCGCCCGCTGATTGGCCCCAGGTTCCTTCGGCCGACGAGAAGACTCTGCTCCGCCGCCCGGATCTGGCTCTTGCCCTGGCTCGCTACCGGACCTCTGACGCCGAGTTCCGCAAGGCTGTCGCCGACCAATACCCGTCACTGATGATCGGGCCTGACGTGCCGCTGCGCGGTGGCGCGATCGACCCGATGGCGATCGTGCGGTGGCCTCTCGGCGCGGCTGGCCCGGCTGAGGCCGCGCGCGAGCGCCGCAACGCAGCGCGCAGTCGTCTGAGCGATGCGTTGGCTTTCGCTGCCAACGAAGCTGCGTCGACGGTTGCTCAGTACGACGCGGCAGTAGTTCGCGAACGGGCCGCTACCGCCAGCGCGCGAGCCTCTGCACGAGCCTTCGCCGCGGCGACCGCGGCGCTCCAGGTCGAGGTCGACGCCTTTGAACGAGTTTCGGAGAAAGCCCCCATGGCAGTTCGTGACGCAATGGAAGCGCGAGAGGCCGCGATCGCCTCGGCCCGGGCGAGAGTTCGCTCGGCAGTTGCTGCCGGTTGGCCGGCTGCGGAGGCCCACCGATGCGTGCCATGGACTTGTCGGCACTGCGCATGGCAGAGCAGCCACCCGCGATCCCCAAGCGCCCACTCGGCCCGCGCTTGCTCGGTTGGGGCGCACTCGGGCTGGTGCTGGCCGTCGCGGCGACCTTTGTCTGGCCGTTGCTTCGGCCGACGCGGATCGTGCCCACGGCCCCGATCGAGGCCGCTGCGTCGACGGGGCCTTCTACCGTGGCGATGGCGGAGGCCGCGGGTTGGGTCGAGCCCGATCCGTTCCCAATTTTGGTCCGTCCCTTGGTCTCTGGTCGCGTCGAGCAGATTCCGTTGCTTGAGGGAGCCGCGGTCCAGGAAGGCGTGACGGTGCTCGCGACGCTTGCCAGTGCATCGCTCCAGGCGCAGCGCGAGCGAACCGAAGTCACTCTTACCGAACGCGAGCGCGAAGTGGTCGTGGCTGAGGAACGACTGCGTCTGGCTGAGGGGCAGTTCGCGCAGCGTGCTCAGCTCCGCACTGCGTTGGCCGATGCCGAGGCCGGTGTGGCCGCCAAGGAAGCGCGGTCGGCGGCGGCGAAGGGCATGCAAGAGCGAACGGCTGCGGAGGAGCGAAGTGCGGTAGCCGCACGCGACGCCCAGCGCCAGTTGGAAGGAGCCGGCGGTTCCTACGCCGTGGCGCGGCAACGCGCCGAGGCCGCGGCCGATGCGGCAACGGCCAACACCACGGCGGCGGCCAGAGAAGCGGTGTTGGCCGAACAGGAACTGGCGGCGGCGCGGCAGGCGCTGGTCGTCGCCAAGGAGGTCGCGGGCAACCCGGTCGACCTCGCGGGTGCGCTCGCGATCGCCAAGGCAGAGGCCGAACGCGCTCGCGCCCAGCGCGACGTCGCGCGCGCAGAATTGCAGATTGCGTTGCGCGAGGTCGAGTGGCTGACGGTGCGGTCTCCGGCCACGGGCGTCGTCATGAAGGTGATCGCGATGCCGGGCGCAGTGGTCGGACCGGAGGGCGAGCCGATCCTGAGCCTCTACGACCCGCAAAGGCTGCGCGCGCGCATCGATGTTCCGCTCGGTTCCGTCGGATCCATCCGCGAGGGGCAGCGCGTGGAGCTGCGCAGCGAAGTGCTGGGCAACGCGGTGGTCCAGGGCAAGGTGCAGCGAATCCAGCGCGAGTCCGATCTGCTGAAGAACACGCTGCAGGTGAAGGTCCAGGTCATCGATCCGCCGGCCTTGCTGCGCCCGGAGACGCTGTGCCGAGCGAGGTTCCTGGCGGAGGAGACCACGGAGGCCGTGGGCGCACAGGCTTCGTTCCGGGTGCCCAAGGCTGCCGTGCAGAACGGTCGCGTCTTCGTGTTCGACCCGACCGAGGGCACGGCGCGAGGCATCGCTGTCGAGGTAGTGCAAGAAGATGCGTCGGGTGTCGTACTGCGAGGCGAGCTGTCGGTGACACAGCGCGCGATCCTTGTTCCGGTCACCGACGGCGAGCGAGTGCAAGAGGAGCGGCGATGAGTCTGATCCAAGTCGAGAACGTGACGAAGACCTTCCATTCGACGTCGGAAGAGGTGACGCCGATCCAGAACCTGGATCTCGTCGTCGAGAAGGGCGAGTTCGTCGTGTTGATGGGACCTTCCGGCAGCGGCAAAACGACGTTGCTGCACATGCTGGCTGGCATCGATCGTCCGACGAATGGGATCGTGCGGGTGGCCGGGGAAGAAGTCTCCGCGATGACGCCTAGCCAGTTGGCCCGCTGGCGCACCCGGGCGGTCGGCTACGTGTTCCAGCAGTACAATCTGATCCCGGTGCTGACGGCGTTCGAGAATGTCGAGGTGCCCCTTCTGCTGCTGCGCCTGTCGCGGGCCGAGCGTGAAAGGAAGATCAGCACGGCACTGGCAGCCGTCGGCTTGTCGGACCGAGCCCACCACCTGCCACGCCAGCTTTCCGGCGGCCAGCAGCAGCGCGTCGCGATCGCCCGTGCGATCGTCGCCGACCCGGTAGTGGTTTTCGCCGACGAACCGACCGGCAACCTGGATCGCAACGCCGCCAAGATGACGATGGAGCTGTTGCGGCGACTGGTCGACGAGTTCGACAAGACCCTCGTCATGGTCACGCACGATCCTGTCGCGGCGCAGGCCGCGGACCGCGTCGTGCACCTCGACAAGGGACAGATCGTGACGGAGGCGAGCCATGCGTGAACTTCTCGCGTTCCTGCCCTACGCCATGCGCACGGCACTGCGCGCCCGCATGCGATCCATCCTGACGCTGCTCGGTGCGGCCTTGGCGATGGCGCTGTTCGCGTTCGTGCGCACCGTCGACGACGGCGTCAAGCAACTGGCGGCGCGCGCCGACCAGCCGGTCCTGGTGGTGTTCCAGGACAGCCGCTTTTGCCCGCTGACCTCCGAGCTGCCGCTGCGCTACGAGCGTTCGATCCAGGATGTGCCGGGGGTCGCGGCTGTGCTGCCGACCCTCGTGTTCATCAACTCCTGTCGCTCCAACCTCGACCTCGTGACGCTGCACGGCGTCGAGGCGAAGGACCTGGAGAACCTCTACCCCCTGGAGTTCCTGGCTGGCAGCGCCGGCCAATGGAAGGGTCAGTCGGATGGCGCTCTGGTCGGCGAGCGACTCGCCACAAGGCGTGGCATCCAGGTCGGGCAGCGGGTGCGGCTCGGCGAGATCGACGTGCAGGTGTCCGGCATCGTGCGCAGCGAAACGGCAGGAGTTGCCAACCTCGCCTTCGTGCATCTCGACTTGCTCGGCCTCGCACGGAAGCGCCTCGGCACCGCGACGCAGTTCCTGGTGAAGGTGCAGGACGGCGCGGACCCCGATCAGATCGCGCAGGCGATCGACGCGAAGTTCCGCACCGACGAGTCGCGCACCGACACGAAGAGCATGCAGGCATTCGTCGCCGCGGCGATCGGCGAGATTGCGCAGGTCGTCGACTTCGCGCGGTGGCTCGGCTACCTCGCGGTCCTCGTCGTCGCACTGGTGCTGGCGAACACGGTGTTCATCAGCGCGCAGGCGCGTTCGTCGGAGATGGGCGTGCTCGAGACCATCGGCCTGACGAAGCCGAGACTCATGGCCCTGATCGCGTGCGAAGGAATCGGCCTTGGGCTGGTCGGCGGCATGCTTGGCACCGGCGTGGTTCTGGCGCTGCTCTGGTTCCACCCGGTCACGCTCGGCGTGGAGGGCTACGGCATCGACCTGAGCCCAGGGGTCGCGACCGTCGGTTACTCGCTGCTGGCAGCTCTGGTGACCGGCACTCTCGCTTCGTTGCCACCCGCGATCTCTGTGGCGCGCCGGCCGCTCTACCTCGGGGTGAAGGACGAATGACGCTCCTCCCGCTTGGCTACGTGCTGCGCAACATTCTGCGCCGCCGCGCACGCACTGTCGTGACGATCGGCGGCATCGCCGCGACCACGATGTTGGTGATCGCGATGCAGTCTTTCGCCACCGGGATGACCGAGGCGGGGAAGGCCGGCGCACGCGACGACGTCGTGCTCCTGCTCGGGGTTTCTTCCGAGGTCGACCTCGTTCGCTCGGTCGTGCCGCGTGGCAGCGCCGAAGTGGCCGCTGCCTCGGTTCCGGGCGTACTCACGTCGGCAAGCGGGCAGCGCGCTGCTTCGGTCGAACTGCACATTGCTTCGCGCCGCGGCGATCAGGTCGGGTTGCTGCGCGGCGTGACGCCCGCGGCGTACCTGGTCCACTCGCGGGTGACGGTCGTCGAGGGGCGCGAACCGCGGGAGCCGTTCGAGCTGATGGTCGGTGGACTCGCAGCCATACGCATGGGGTTGCCAGCCGAGGCGATGCAGGTCGGGAAGGCCATCGAGCTGGAGCGCCGTGAGTTCAAGATCGTCGGCCGATTCGCCGCGCCGGGCACGGTCTACGAAGCCGAGATGTGGGGTCGCCTGCCCGACATCATGCTGGCGACGAAGCGCGAGGACGTCTCGTGCGTCGTGCTCCGCCTCGCCGACAAGGCCAACCTCGCCGAAGTGAAGCTGTTCGCCGGTCGTCGCCTCGACCTGGAGATCGCGGCGATCCCGGAAACCGAGATGATGCAGGCGCTGGCCAGCAGTCTCGAACCGATCGCGGCGTTGGCCCGATGGATGGCGGTGCTTGCGGTGATCGCCGGTGCGTTCGCCTGCGCGAACACGATGTTCGCGGCCGTGTTGGCCCGCACGAAGGAACTCGCCACGCTGCGCTCGATAGGCTACTCGCCGCCGTCGCTGGCGGTCTCGATCGTGCTGGAAGGCGTGTTCGTGGCGTTTGCTGGTGGGGCCACAGGCATCCTGCTCGCCCTGCTCGTCGGGGACGTCTCCTTGCGCTACCCGATGGGTGCGTTGCGCCTCGACCCGGACCTGCCGAGCCGCCTCGTCGGCTTGCTGGCCGCCCTTGCATCAGGTCTGCTCGGGGGCATCGTGCCTGCCGTGCGTGCGGTTCGAATCCCCCTTGTCGAAGCCATTGGAGGTCGCGCGTGAAACTCTCGTTCGCTCTGGTCTGCCTGTCGTTCACCGTCGCTGCTGGTTGTGGTGGAGGCGGTGATGCGAAGTCTCCACCGCCGGCCACCGCAGCTCCCGAACTCGCGAAGCTCGCGCTCGCGGCGAAGCCCGCTGGCGCGGTCTCCGTGCAGGACGCAAGGAAGGCGGGTTCGGCCGATTCCCGCGCGGTGACGGGCCGCATCGCCAACGTCGTCCCCGGGTTCGCCGTGTTCACGCTGATGGACTCGTCGCTGCCCTACTGCGGCGAAAAGAACAAGGAGGACGGCTGTAAGACGCCGTGGGACTACTGCTGCGAGAGCGTCGATACGCGCACGGCGAACAGCCTGCTGGTCGAGGTCCGCGACGGCAAGGGCAAGCCCATCGCCGGTTCGCTCGGCGATCTGCGGTTGCTGGATGTGGTCACGGTGGTCGGCAAGCTGACGAAGGACGAGCACGGCAACCATGTGCTGCTCGCCACGGGTTGGCATCGCGACGCGCGCCCCGCGCTGCCGGCAGACCTGCGCTGGCCGAACTGATCGGTCCAGCCAAGCGGAGCGGGGTGGCACTGCCATTCGACACGCGGTCTCATGAGGCACATGCATCGATCGATCGCCCTCGGACTTCTGGCAGCCCTCGCCGCCTGCGGAGATTCCGCGGAAGACCCGACCCGGTCCTGG
>JAGQRA010000119.1 GCA_020425885.1 Planctomycetota bacterium
AGCATCGGCGCGTACTGGGCTTCGTCGATCAGCAGCGCGTCGCCGTTGCCCAGGAGGTCATCGGGGCGGTGTTCGGCGAGTTCGGCCACCGAGGGCACGTCGAGCGTCACGTAGCGGTGGTCCGGGAAGGTCGCGCGGAGGAGCGTCGTCTTGCCGGCTTGACGGCAGCCGCCGACGAAGACGGCGGGGAAGAACCGCGCCGCCTCGCGGAGGCGGTTGGCCATGCTCCTCGAGATGGAGTTCATCTTGAAATCCTTCGACGTCATCGAAGATTTTCAATGATATCGTGACTCAAGTTGAAGGACAAGTAATGGCGCTGACTTGTGGTGTCTGGCTTCGGCCGTGGGCAGCCAGGCTGCCACCGTCAGGTCCCGGAGAGACGGTAGCGGCCCTGGATTCGCCGATGACACCGCTGACTGCCGGTCTCTCAGCAGCACCGCTGCTGCCGCCGCCGAGCCGTCAGCCGCGCATCGCCGCGCGGGCGGCTTCGTGCAGCCGTTCGGCGCCGTGGCCCTTCACCGCGAGCGCCAGCTCGAGTGCGGCCCGCACGCGTCCGCGACCGTGCTTGCTGCCGATCGCCGCCAACGCCCCGACCGCCAGATGGGTCGCGTAGTTGTCGGAGGTGTGCCGACGCAACACGTTCGCCAGCGACTCGATCGCCGACGGCTCGGCTGCCTTCCCTGCCGCCTCGACGGCCGCGCAGAGCATGTTGTTGGGGTTGGCATAGCCGGAACGGCCGCCGAGCACCGACTCGATGACATTGACCAGGGCCTTGGCGGCCTCGGCGCCACCGAGGGTACCCAACAACGCGAATGCCTCCTGACGAACGTAGTCGTTCTGATCGCCGACTGCGTCGATGGCGACCTTGATCACATCCTTGCCGCGGCCCACCTTGCCCATCGCCCGCAGCGCCTCGAGGCGCGCGACGGGATCGGTCTCCCAGGCGAAGATCGCGGCCAGGGCCTTCTGGTCGCACGCCGGGATCCGCCGCCGCCAGACCTCGATTCGGGTCATGCAGTCCCACGAGGTGAGCTTGTCGGCATCCTCTTTGGGCACGAGCTTCCTGAGCCGCGACGAGAGCTTCAGCCGCGGCTGCGGTCCACTGCCGCACCCGGCGAAGGCGTCCACGGCGGCGACAACGGCGGCCTTGGTGCGCGCGTAGTTGTGTTCGTTGCCACCGGGCAGGAGCTGACCCCAGGCGTCGAGAAACAGGATCTGGGGGTAGCCGAGCACGTTGAGCCGCACCGTCCAATCGGTGTCGTCGTGTCTGTGAACCGCCAGGAACACGACGCGCTCGCTCGCCTTGATGACCTCGGCACACGGCCAGGTCTCACGCGCCATCACGACGCAATGTGGTCAACCGGCCGTGGCATCATAGGCCATGACGACCTTGTTCTCCGCCTGGGCGCGCGCGAAGGCTCGCTGCGGATCCGTTTCCCAGCGCGGACCCGTGGGCGGCCACTTGGCCTCTTGTCCGGTGAGCGCCGGGGTCAGCGCCGCGATGGCCAGCAACGAACCGAGGGCCCGATCAGGTAGTCCGGTGATCATGCCGAGATGATAGCGACCCTGCGATGGCATCGCCTCGGCCGCGACGTCACCGCGTCACCATCGCCGTCGCCGAAATGGAGAGGCGGTGCCGAGAAGCGGCCTGCACCGGAGTGATCCGCCCCGCTACGGCCGCCCGGTCACCGCCGCCAGCATCAGCTCGAGCACGTCCGCCGACGAGTACCCCTTACCACCGCGACGCCGCGGCAGCATCAGATGGGTCTTGCCGGCCTCGACGGCGCGAACATCGGCGAAGCGATCCAACCACGTGCCGCCGAGCGGCTCGCCCGGCTTGTGGCGCACGACGACACGATCCTGCTCGACCCACTGCACGCCGAGCACGCCGAGTTCCTGCAGGCCGTGCTTGAGGCGGAACACGCGCAGCAGCGTGCTGACCGGCTTCGGCAGCTTGCCGTAGCGGTCGCGCAGCTCGGCCTCGAGGTTCGCCAACGCGTTGTCGTCGACTGCCTCGTCCATCTCGCGCAGCAGCTCGAGCCGCTGCCGCGGATCGGTGAGGAAGTCCATCGGCAGGAACGCCTGCAGCCGCAGGTCGACGTCGACCTCGACGACCTGCACCGCCACCGGGCGTCGCTCCCGGGCCGACTCGACGGCCGAACGCAGCAGCTGGCAGTACATGTCGTAGCCGACCGAGGCGATGTGGCCCGACTGCTGCGGCCCGAGCAGGTTGCCGGCGCCGCGGATCTCGAGGTCCTTCATGGCGATGGCGAAGCCGGCGCCGAGGTGGGAGAACTCCTCGAGCGCCTTCAGCCGCAGCCGCGCCTCGCGACCCGGCGGCTCGTCGCGGTCGAGCAGCAGCAGGCAGTAGGCCTGCTGGTCGCTGCGGCCTACGCGGCCGCGCAGCTGGTGCATCTCGGCGAGGCCGAAGTGCTCGGCTCGTTCGATCAGGATTGTGTTGGCGCGCGAGATGTCGAGGCCGTTTTCGACGATGGTGGTGCTGA
>JAGQRA010000964.1 GCA_020425885.1 Planctomycetota bacterium
CGACAACCGTTTCGCGGATGAACTGTCGCACGCGCGCGCCGCGTTGCAGGCCGCCGGCGGCAGCGACATCGCCGCGGTCGACATTGCGCGGCCGTGCGACGACCCGCTGCAGGTCGAGGCGATGCGTTGGATCGGCGATGCCGCGGCGCGGCAGTTCGGTTCGGTGCTGGCCGAAGATCCCGCGGCGGCCGCCGGTCTCATCACCGAAGGCCTGCGGGCGTTCGCCGAGGTCGTCGTCAGCGACTTCGGTCACGACAAGGACTGGAGCGGGTTCGCGTCGTTCTGCGGCGCCATCGGCCTTTGGCGCCAGCAGTTCCTCGCGGCGCAGGCCGGCGTCCGGCGTCTGCCCGGCGGCGCGAACGTGCGCCAGTGCCTCGATCAGGCGCTGTGGAGTGGCGGGCGGTCGGCGGCGGTCGGAGCGATCGCCGATGGCCTCGTCGAAGAACTGGACCGTGACCATCCGGCGCTCGGCGACGCGCGGTGGTACGCCGGCTACGCCTGGATGCTGCGCGCCGAGCAGCAGCGGCGGGCGCGGCACGAGGACGCCGCCGTCCTGAGCTACGGCGAAGCCGCGCAACGCTTCGCCGCCGCGGCTGCGGCCCGGCCCGATTACAAGGCGAGCTGCGATTGGCAGACGGCGTTGTGCTGGCTCGGCATCGGCCTGGCCCAGGTGCAGGCCGGTCGGCGCGCCGAAGCCGCCGCGGCCCTCGTCACCGCGGTCGGCTTTCACGGCCAGCTCGCCAGCGCCCGCGATGGACTCGGCTACGACGTGTTGGACCTCGTCGACAAGATCTGTGAATGGCGCGCCGACGGTTCGAGCCCGGTCGATCCGCTCGAGCTGTTCGCGCGCCTCGATGCCCTGGCCCCGGACACGCCGTTCTGGGCGGTCGCGCTCGCCGACAGCCAGCTGCGCGAGGCGCTGCGCGCCGATGGCCGCAACCCCGAGCGCGCCATGCGCGACACCGTCGATGCCGGCGGCGAGCCGATCCGCATGCTGCTCGGTCTGCCCAATGCCGAAGGTGACGAGTACCTGCGCCGTTCGCTCCAGTTGCTGCGCGCCGTCGCCGATCGCCTCGAGACCGCCGAGGACAAGAAGGCGCTGGCGCAGTCGGCGACGATCCAGGCCGAGCGCAACCTCGAACGCGACATCCTCGATGGCGTCCATGCGGCGCTGACGACCGCCGCGGCAATGCTCGATCGCGATCCGCCGCCTGAGGCCGCCGATGCCGCCATGCTGCGAACCGTTGCCGCGACGTTCCGCGCCGAACTCGGCGAAGCCCGGCCGCGTTGGCGCAACGGGCGGTAGCGCCCCGGCCCGCCACCGCGAGCGGGGGCCCGCGACCGCGAGCGGGGGCCCGTTTCGCGTCGAGACCGTTGTCCGCGGCTGCTCCGGCTCGCAAGATGCCGGCCCGATCCATCCCACGAAGGAGACCTCCGCGATGCGCGCGAAACTGTCCGTCATGATCCTGCTCTCGTGCGCCGGCGCGCTGTCGGCGCAGGACGAGGGAACCGATCCACAACAGCCGGCCATGACCTTGAAGGAGTCGTTGGCCGAGTTCGAACCAGTCGAAGGCACCGTCGAGCTGCGCGGCATCGCCCGACTGGAGCTGCCCGAAGGCTGGGTCTTCCTCGCCGAAGGCCATGGCCAGAGCTTCCTGCGTCAACTCGGCAACCGGGTCGGCAACGAGGTGCTCGGTGTCGCCGTGCCGGCCGGCTTCCAGGACGACGGCACCTTCGCGGTCTACAGCCACTCCGAGGAGGGCCACGTCGACGATTCCGAGACTCCTGACTACGACGAGCTGCTCAGCGACATGAAGGAGTCGTCGAAGGCGCAGAGCGAAGAGCGCAAGAAGGCCGGGCTCGGCGGCGTCGAGCTGCTCGGCTGGGCCGAGGCGCCGCACTACGACAAGGTGCAGCACAAGCTGTATTGGGCCGAGCGGCTGCAGTTCGAGGGCGAGGACGGCGAGACGCTGAACTACAACGTGCGCATCCTCGGCCGCACCGGGCTGCTCGTCGTGCAGGGCGTCGGCGGCATCGAGCAGCTGGCCGAGGTCGCGGCCAGCAGCAAGACGCTGCTCGGGGTCACCGAGTTCGTCGATGGCAAGCGCTACGACGACTTCGATCCGGCCTACGACAAGCTCGCGGCCTACGGCATCGGCGGTCTGATCGCCGGCAAGCTCGCGCTCAAGGCCGGCCTGTTCGCCAAGCTGCTGCTGATGCTCAAGGTGCTGTGGAAGCCGATCGCGATCGGCGTCGCGTTCATCGGCGGCGCGATCTTCAAGGTGCTGGGTGGCAAGAAGCGGGCGCGGGAGGCGGCCGAACGTCGCGAGCGCAGCGAGGCCCGTCAGAACCGCGCCGAGGCGTAGTGTCCGCTTGAAAGGGGCCTCGCTTCGCGGAACAGTCCGTGGATGCAGGTTGTCAGCGTCAAGCAGTGTCTCGGTGGCGGCATCGCCGAGGGTAGTCAGGTCGAGGTCCGCGGCTGGGTGCGCACGCGTCGCGACAGCAAGGCCGGCGTGTCGTTCGTGCAGCTCAGCGACGGCAGCTGTCAGGGCACGCTGCAGATCGTCGCGCCGAACGCGCTGCCGAACTACGACGACGGCGTGCTGCACCTGACCGCCGGCTGTTCGGCGATCGCGCGCGGCACGCTGGTGGCGAGCCGCGGCAAGGGGCAGGCGTTCGAGATCCAGGCCGAGCAGATCGAGATCCTCGGTCTCGTCGACGAGCCGGAGACCTATCCGATCCAGCCCAAGCAGCACAGCCTCGAGTTCCTGCGCGAGGTCGCGCACCTGCGGCCGCGCACCAACACCTTCGGCGCCATCAGTCGCGTCCGCCACACCGCCGCCTTCGCGGTGCACGAGTTCTTCACCGAGGAAGGCTTCGTCTGGGTCAACACGCCGATCATCACCTCGAGCGACGCCGAGGGTGCGGGCCAGATGTTCCGCGTCAGCACGCTCGATCTGCAGAACCTGCCGAAGAACGAGCAGGGCGGCATCGACTTCCGCCAGGACTTCTTCGGCGGCGAGGCGTTCCTGACCGTGTCGGGCCAGCTCAACGTCGAGGCCTACTGCATGGCGCTCAGCAAGGTCTACACCTTCGGACCGACGTTCCGCGCCGAGAACAGCAACACCACCCGGCACCTCGCCGAGTTCTGGATGATCGAGCCCGAGATCGCCTTCGCCGACCTCGCCGCCGACGCCGACCTCGCCGAGCGCTTCCTCAAGCACGTCTTCAGGCGGGTGCTCGAACAGCGGCCGGACGACATGCAGTTCTTCGAGGATCGCGTGCAGAAGGGCGTGATCGAACGGCTCGAGAAGTTCGAGCAGGCGGCGTTCGAGCGCATGGACTACGGCCAGGCGATCGAGGTGCTGCAGCAGAGCGGGCGCAAGTTCGACTACTCGCCGCAGTGGGGCATGGACCTGCAGACCGAGCACGAGCGGTTCCTCTGCGAAGAGCACGTCGGCCGGCCGGTGGTGGTGATGAACTACCCGAAGGACATCAAGGCGTTCTACATGCGTTGCAACGACGACGGCCGCACGGTCGCGGCGATGGACGTCTTGGCGCCGGGCATCGGCGAGATCATCGGCGGCAGCCAGCGCGAGGAGCGGCTCGACATGCTCGACGGCCGCATGGCGGCGATGGGGCTCGATGCCGAGCACTACGGCTGGTATCGCGATCTGCGACGCTACGGCACGGTGCCGCACGCCGGCTTCGGCCTCGGCTTCGAGCGGCTGCTGGTCTACATGTGCGGGCTGCAGAACATCCGCGATGCGATCCCGTACATGCGCGTGCCGGGGCACGCCGAGTACTGAGCGACGGGGCCGCGGTGTTCGCGTTGCGGGTCGTGCTCGGGCTGTTGATCGCGGGCCAGGTCGCGGTCGCGATCCTGTTGTGGCCCGAGCTGCCGGCGCGCATTCCGACGCACTTCGGTGGCGACGGCAGTCCCGACAACTGGGCGGCGCCGGACATCGAGTGGTTCGTGATCTCAGGCGTGCTGGCGTTGATCGGGGGTGGACTCGGCTTCGTGATGCCGGGCGTGGTCGATCGGCTCGTCGGCAGCGACTCGGCGTTGTTGAGCGTGCCCGACCGCGAACGGTTCTCGGCGCTGCCGCTGCCGGCCAGGCTCGCGGCGATGTGGCCGGTCAGGGTGGGGGTGGTCGTGATCGGCTGCGAGTTGCAGGTGTTGACGATGTTCCTGCTCGGCGGCACGTATCTCGTTGCGCGCGGCGATTGGTCGGGGTTGCCGCAGGTCGGGCTGTATGGGCTGATGGCGCTGCTGCTAGTCACTTCGACGGTGATCGCGGTCGGCAGCTCGCGGGCGGTGCGGCGGGAGATTGCGGCGGCGGGGGTCGGGTAGGGGGGCGGTTCTTTGTTGGTGGCGATGCGGCGAATCTGGGCCCTTGTGAGGGGTTGACGGCGCGCCGGATCCAGGTGACTCTCGGCACCTACCACAGGAGGTTGCGCATGGTGAGTCAACGCAGGTTCCGTCGTCTGTCTGTCTGTCTGTCTGTCTGTCTGTCTGTCTGTCTGACGACTCTGCTGTCGTCGAAGGGTCTTGCTCAGGTGCCGAACCCGACCCGCAGCGTTCACCCGGGGATCGCTGATCCGGTTCCCGGAGCTGCGCTGCACGGCACGGCGCCGAAGCTGCAGTATGCCGACGGTCTCTGGAACAACGGCGAGGGTTTCGAGCTGGCCCCTGTTACCCCGGATGCCGACACCGGTGGATGGTTCGATCACGACGCTGGGCTGGGCCTGACTGCGGCGGACATCAACCTGGACCAGGGCGGGTGGGTGTTGCAGCCGTACGGGAACCCTCTGCGGCTGTCTACTGGCACGCAAGCCGAGCGGGTGTCCGGCTATCTGCGGCCGGCGGGGTTGCCGTTGCCGACATGGCATCCCCGCTACGGCAACGTTGGCCCGTACGTCGACCAGGGCGCGTTCGAAATCTTCCGTCCACTTGGCGTGCCGTATTCCGGCCAGAAGGTGCTGATCGTCATCCGTTGCTTCGCGACGGTGCAGTTTCCCGGCGTCTACGATCCTGCGCTTCCAATGGGGCAGCGTCGCTCGGTCAATTGGTACAACACCTACCGCGGCTACTTCAGTCCCGACGGGCTGGTGCGCGACGAGTTCGCGTCCGTCGTCACGGGCAACCCGGTCGTCGACTTCCAGCAGAACACGGATGACGACGAGGTCGGCCGTTTCCTGCCCGACATCATCGCGTCCTGGTACTTCAGCTCCGATCAGTCGGTCTACTACCCGATCGAGGCCTATCCCGTGCTGACGGTTCCGGGTCGTCAGACCGAACTGAACGAGCAGCGCTACCTGCAGATGGTGCAGGCGCTCATGCTGTTGCTCCTGGAGAGCACCTGGCGCAACCCACTCGGCGCAACCAATGCGCTCACGGCCCAACAGATCGAAGACGAGGTCGTGGTCGTGTTCGACGGTGGCAGCAACGGCGGCACACAGTCGTGGGAGGTCTAGAGATGAGGACTATCCCATTCTCCCCGCTTCTCGTTGCGCTCAGCACCTTCTCCCTTGCACTGCCAGGCCAGCGGATCTGGCGGGTCAATTGCGCTGGCGGTCCCAATGTTGACTACACCGACTTGCCGCAGGCCGTTGCGGCGGCTTCACCTGGGGACACGATCTACGTCTATCATGACACCCCGACTTGCCCCGGTGCGATGCAGGGTTACACAGCTCCAACCATCGACAAGCCTCTGAACATCGTTGGCTTCAACGTCACGGCGGCGACCCCAGGCTCCGGCAACACTCCGACCTGGGCCAAGCTGATGGGGCTCTTGACGATTCGCAACATCGCTGCCAACGAGCGCGTTTCGATCAGCAACATCGATGTCACGCCAATCGTGGCGGCGCCGCCTCCTTTGCAGCATGGCCTCTTGATAGAGAACTGTGACGGCCCAGTCCTGCTCGAGGACTTCTACTACGCTGCTGCGGGATATGTGAACTCAGTCGTCAGGATTGACAACTGCAGGAACGTCACGATGCGCGGTTGCCTGTTCCTCCTGAGTGGAGTGCCATTGACATTCATTGACTCGACTGCCCTGCTGAGTACCGTACGGACGGGTTCTCCCTTCGATCCTTTCTGGAGCCAACCGTACAACTACACCGCGAACGCTGAGGCCTTGCATATGCGCAACTCGGACGTGACCGTGATCGGATCCTTGATCGAGGGCGCGCCGGAGCGGAACTGGTATCCCGTCGCCAATTGGTACGCGACGGTCGGCGCGGTGGTCGAGAGCGGCACGCTGAGGATCGGGCCGGCGACATGGCTGCTGGGCGGCCGCTGCTCTGGTGCTCCCTGCAACGCGGACTCGTACTTCCTGCCGCACCCGAGCCAGGCCCAGGTCCTCTACGACTCGCGGGCCTGGCCGCTGTACTTCAACTGGACCCCGATGCCCTACACCCCCGCCACGATCCACGCGACCTACCACGACTGGGTCGTCGCCGGCGAGAACTACTCGGTCTCGGTCGTCGGCCCGCCGAACGGCTGGGGTCTGCTCGCGGTCGGCAGCGCCACGGTCACGCCGATCAACATCGGCATCGGCATGCTTGCCATGGACCCGTTCACGGCCGGGGTCATCGGCCTGCGCCGGCTGAGCGGCATCGGCGAGGCCGTCTGGCCGATGAGCTGCGCGGTCCAGGCCGGCGTCGCCCACGCCTTCGCCTTCCAGGCCGCGGTCCTCGACAGCAGCACCGGCACGATCTCGCTTACGGTGCCGTCGCCGTTCACCGTCGGCTGGCCACATGGCCATGCGCCATGATCGCCAACTGACGGCGACCAGAACGGGGCGTCGTCCCGACGAGCGCGCGGCAGCTACGCCCCGAGGCCGCCCGGCAGATCCAGCTCGTCGATCTCGGGGTGGGTGAAGAGTAGGCGTCCGACGGGAAGCCGCTTGCTCCGCGCGCGAACCGGCTCGGCCGCCTTACCGACCCCTACGCACGCGGTGCTCGGACCCCCGAGACAAACCGTAGCCAGACACCCCTAACCTGGCTACACTTTGTCCCACGCCATGGCGTCCGCTCTCGAACAACTTCCCGCCGTGTTCAGCCGCGCCCAGGCCAACGCAGCCGGGGTATCGAAACGCCAACTCTACGACTGGCGGGACACTGGTGCAGTCGAGCCCCTCGGGCGCGGCCTCTTCCTCCGCGCAGGGACCCCTGGCGATCCCGACCTGATCGAGATCGCCGCGCGCGCGCCGAGAGCCACGCTCTGTCTGCGGAGTGCGCTCGCCAGGCACGGCCTGACCGACGAGATTCCCGAGGCGATTCACCTCGCCATCGAGCGGACCCAGCGCCCTCCCAAGTCCGCGGCGCCCGTGACCTGGCACCGCTTCGACTCGGCCACGTTCGACATCGGCAGGGAGGAGATCGAGGTCACGGACGGCTACCGGATCGGGCTCTACTCACCGGCAAGGACCATCATCGACACGTTCAGGCTCCGACACATCGAAGGGCAGGACACCGCCAACAAGGCCCTGCAACGCTGGCTCCGCCGACCGCGGACACGGCCGGCGGAACTGCTGCGGCTCGCCCGTGAGTTCCCAAAGGCCGAACCGGCGATTCGCGCAGCCCTGGAGACCCTCTTGTGAACGGCAAACCGACGCGCAAGACGGCGGCCGGGCGCGCCTATCTCGATCTTCGGAAGCTGGCCTCGGAGCAGGGGCGGCCGACCGCCGAACTGCATCAACTCTACGCCCTGGAAGGGCTCCTCGCTCGGCTTCCCGGCTCGGAACACTCACGACGCTTCGTCCTCAAGGGTGGCGTCCTCCTCGCCGCCTTCGACGCCAGGCGCCCCACCAAGGACATCGACCTCGCAGCATCGGGCCTTCCGAACGACCCGGAATCGGTGCGCGTCGCGATCGCGGCCGTTCTCCAGGTCGAGACCGGGGACGGTCTGACGTTCGACGTACGTGAGATGACTGCGGAGACCATCCGCGAGGGCGACGCATACAGCGGTGTGCGCGTGAGCGTCCCCTGCCAGCTCGCCACCGCGGTCGTGGACTTCCACGTCGATGTCAACGTCGGGGACCCGATCGTCCCGGCTCCCGAGACCCTCGAAATCCCACGCCTCCTCGGCGGCGAACCCATCCGCGTGCTCGGCTATCCGGTCACCATGGTACTCGCCGAGAAGATCGTGACGGCCCTCGAACGCGGCCCGGCCAACACCCGATGGCGCGACTTCGCAGACATCTTGACACTCGCCGAGAAGCACTCGGTGAACGCCCCTGCACTCCAACGATCGCTCCGTGCCGTGGCCGACCACCGGGGCATCGACACTGCACCCCTCTCCGACAGCCTGGAAGGTCTCGCCGAGCACGGAAGGGCGCAGTGGTCCGCATGGCGAAGGCGAACCGGCCAGACGGCTCTACCCGAGGACTTGGCTGATGTGCTGGGGCGCGTGTGCGCGTTCGCGGATCCGCTCCTGAGTGCCGACGGCGTCACTGGGACATGGAGCCCCGCTGCATCCGCCTGGGAATAGGATGAGTCCCTGGCGACTGCCGGTGCACGTCCCCGTTCAGGAAGCCGTCCTCGCTGAGACCAATCGTCTCCTCGACTCGACGACTCGACACGCGCCATTGGCGTCCGCTCTCGCCCCGAAGCCAGCGCACGCCCATCGCTCGAAGGCCCCGTCCGATGCCTGGATTCGACGCGGAATCACCGCGGCTGAGTTTGCTGGCAGGACGCGCGGTCCTCGACAGCAGCACCGGCACGATCTCGCTGACGGTGCCGTCGCCGTTCACCGTCGGCTGGCCACATGGCCACAGGCCATGATCTCTGACGGCGACCAGAACGCGGCGCCGCCCCGACCAGCGCGCCGCCGCTACGGCCCGAGGCCGCCCGGCAGGTCGGGCTCGTCGATCTCCGGATGGGTGAGGATGCGCTTGTAGCACCAGACGACGAGCGCCGTGACCGCGCCGATCGACAGGATCATCATGATCCAACCGCCGGCGGTCAGCGGCACGCCCTTCGGCGCCTGCTCGGTTGCTTCTTGGATGAGGGCGAACATGGGTACTCCTTAGTCCTCCAGCGGTCGTTGACCGTCGAGGTCGAGGCCTTGCGCGCGCCAACGGCGGGCGCCGAGCGCGGTGATGGTGACCAGGCCGGCGATCGTCGCCAGCATCAGGATCCAGGTCAGGCCGGCGTCGCTGGCGTTGGCCTCGAAGGCGGCGACCTGCTCGGCGCTCGGGGCGGCGCCGTTCTTGGCCGTCAGCACCGCGGTGGCGTCACCGAACAGCGTGTCGAGGTAGCCCGGCACGTTGTTGATGCAGAAGCCGACGACCACGACCAGCAGGAAGGTCGGTGACACGTACTTCATGATGAAGCGGAACACCTGCGGGATCCGGATGTTGGCCCCCTGGTGCGCTTCCTCGAGGCCCTTGTCGACGCCGAAGACCCAGCCGAAGGCGACGATCTGGACGCCGGCGACGACCAGGATGAAGAACGTGCCGACCCAGAAGTCGATGGTGTCGAGCGCGATCAGCTCGCGGCTGTACCAGAGCACGAACAGGTTGCCGACGAGGCCCCAGGCCGTGACCATCGTCGTCGAGATCTGACGGCCGACGCCGAGGCTCTCCTCGAAGAACGCCTTGGTCGGCTGCAGCATCGACAGCGAGCTGGTGATCGCGGCCAGGAACAGGATCAGGAAGAAGGCGCCGCCGAACAGCGCGCCGCCCGGCATCTGCGCGAACACCATCGGCAGCGTCTTGAAGCCGAGGCTCATCGTGCCGCCGGTGCC
>JAGQRA010000965.1 GCA_020425885.1 Planctomycetota bacterium
GGTCGGTGTCCTTGATGTGGAACTCGCCGTACGGGCCCGAGATCGTGACCTTGTCACCCGGCTTCAGCGAGAACACGTAGCTCGAGCAGATGCCCGGCGGCAGGTCCATCTGGCGCGGCGGCGGCGTGGCGATGCGGATGTTGAGCATCACCATGTTGCCTTCGGCCGGGTGGTTGGCCATCGAGTAGGCGCGGAAGCACGGCTCGGGGTTCTCGGCGACCAGGTCCCACAGCTTGAACTTGTCCCAGTCGCCGCGGAAGCGCTCCTCGACCGCGAAGTCCTTGAACTTCAGGCCGTGGTATTCCGGCACGTCGATCTGGATGTAGCCGCCCGACTGGAAGTCGATCGTCTCGCCCGCGGGCAGGTCGACGACGAACTCCTTGATGAACGTCGCGACGTTGTGGTTGCTGCGCACGGTGCACTCCCACTTGCGGATGCCGAAGATCTCCTCCGGCACGTGCACCTTCATCGGGCCGCGCACCTTGACCTGGCAGGCGAGGCGCCAGCTGTCCTTGGCCTCGCTGCGGGTGATGTGCGTCAGCTCGGACGGCAGGATGTCGCCGCCGCCTTCGAAGACCTGGCACTTGCACATCGCGCAGGAGCCCTTGCCGCCGCACGCCGACGGCAAGAAGATCTTCTGGTTGCTGAGCGCCATCAGCAGGTTGCTGCCGACCGCGACGTCGGGCGACTTGGCCGCGTCGTCGTTGATCAGCAGCTTGACCTGGCCCTTCTGGACCAGCTTGCTCTCGCAGAACATCAGCACCAACACCAGCAGCACGATGACTGCGGTGAGGGCGACGACGCCGGTGAGGATGGTGATGAACATCGTGGTGGCTCCCTACCTCAGATGCCGCTGAAGGTCATGAAGGCCATCGCGACGAGGCCGGTGGTGATGAACGTGATGCCGAGGCCCTTGAGCGGCGCCGGGATGTGCGCGGTGCGCAGCTTCCAGCGGATCGCCGCCATGCTGACGATCGCCAGCATCCAGCCGGTGCCCGAGCCGAGGCCGAACACCACCGACTGCACGAAGTCGTACTTGCGCTGCTCCATGAACAGCGAGCTGCCGAGGATCGCGCAGTTGACGGCGATCAGCGGCAGGAAGATGCCGAGCGCCGCGTAGAGCTTGGGGCTGAACTTGTCGACCGCCATCTCGACGATCTGCACCGCGGCGGCGATCGTCGCGATGTAGGTCAGGAAGCGCAGGTAGCTGAGGTCCGAGTCCGGCATGCCGGCCCAGGCCAGCGCGCCCGGCCGCAGCACGTAGGCCTCGATGACCCAGTTGAGCGGCACGGTCAGGCCGAGCACGAAGATCACGGCGATGCCGAGGCCGAGCGAACTGTCGACACGCTTGCTGACCGCGAGGTAGCTGCACATGCCGAGGAAGAACGCCAGCAGGATGTTCTCGACGAAGATGCTCTTCAGCAGGATGCTGACGAGCCCTTGCGGGTTGCCGACTTCCTCCTGAGGAGCGAAGGCGACGAGATCGAGCAGGCTGGTGACGCTCGGATTGGAAACGACTTCGTAGGCGATCATCTCGGTTGCCTCCCGATCACTTCTCGACGTAACCAGAGATGGCGCGCTGCACCCAGACGATCACCCCGAGCAGGATGAACGCGCCGGGCGCCAGCACCATCAGGCCGTTGTTGACGTAGCCGGCCTCGTAGAGCCCCTGCGGCACGACCTGCATGCCGAGCAGCTTGCCGGAGCCGAAGATCTCGCGGATCGCGCCGACGACGGCGAGGATCCACGCGTAGCCGAGACCGTTGCCGATGCCGTCCAGCAGCGAGCGCCCCGGCGGGTTCTGCATCGCGTAGGCCTCGAGGCGCCCCATGACGATGCAGTTGGTGATGATCAGGCCGATGAACACCGACAGCTGCTTCGACAGGTCGAACATGTAGGCCCGCAGCACCTGGTCGACCGCGATCACCGCGCCCGACACGACCACGAGCTGCACGATGATGCGGATCTTGCTCGGGATCAGGTTGCGGATCATCGAGATGATCACGTTGGACGCGGCGGTCACCGCGATCACGCCGGCGCCCATCACCAGCGCGGCGTCGAGCTTGGTCGTCACCGCCAGCGCCGAGCAGATGCCGAGCACCTGCAGCGCGATCGGGTTGTTGTCCCACA
>JAGQRA010000966.1 GCA_020425885.1 Planctomycetota bacterium
TCTCTCGCGACGACTGGAGCCTGCTACGCGGCGCTTCGGCGCTTACCGCGACGGGACTCGCACCCGCAAGTTCGACACAGCTTGACCCCGCTCCGAGCGGGGCCTGGTAATCAGGACACACCATCGCGGCAGCATACGCAATCGCGGCGGTTGTCAGCGCGACGTTCGCGGCCGCGGCAGGCGCAGCCGGAAGCGGGCGCCAGGGTCGGCGGCCTCGAGTTCGAGATCGCCACCGAGATCGCGCGCCAGTCCGCGCGACAGGGCCAGGCCGAGGCCGACTCCCGGCTGTTCGTTGGTCGCGGTCGGCACCGCGCCGCGATCGAACGGCGAGAAGATCCGGCGGGCGAACGCGGCCGGCACGCCCGGCCCGCGATCGCGGATCTCGAAGACGACGTCCGCGTCGTGCAGGTGGACGGCGAGGGTGACGCGACGATCGCCCGCGTCGCGCGCGTACTTGGCGGCGTTGTCGACCAGGTTGAACAGGATCTGACCGACCGCCTCCTCGTCGGTCGTGATCTCCGCGGCGGCCGCGATGGCATCGATCCGCAGCTCGAGCTGCAGCCCGGCGTCGCCGAGCCGCCGCGCCAGCTGCGGCTCCTGCCGCGACAGCAAGTCGGCGAGCCGATGGCGCTCGCGCCGACTCGCGAATCGCCCCTGCTCGAGACGCGACCAGGCCAGCACGTTCTCGACCACGCGCGCCAGTCGGTCCGACTCCTGACGCAGGGTCTCGAGATACTCGTGCCGCGCCTGCGGATCGGTCACGACGTCATCGGCCAGCATCTCGCTGTAGAGCCGGAACGTCGTCAGCGGCGTGCGCAGCTCGTGCGTGACCGCCGAGGCGAAGCGGGCCCGCCGCTCGCCGAAGCCGAGCGCCGCCCGCAGGGTGAAGCCGAGCGCGGCGAGCGCCAGCAGCACGCCGGCCCAGACCACCGGCAGCATCCGCCAGGCGAAGTAGGAATGATCGACGAGGTCGCGGCCGGGATGCGCGATCAGGCGCGCCGGCACCGACGCGAGCATGGTGCCGCCCTGCTCCGGGGTCGATTCGACGCAGCGCGCGATCTCGACGCGATCGGCCGCGAACAGATCCGTGACCAGCGCGCCCAGCTCACGCTGCAACGTCGGCCAGTCGATCACCACGCCCTGGATGACCTGGTTGGCCCCGGACACGCGGCGGGTGAAGACCAGCATCGGCTCGGCGCCGGACAGCCACAGCGGCACCATCGGCCCGATCGTCTCGCGATGCGCCGGATCGCTCGGGACCGGATCGGGCAGGACCGGCTCGGGGAGGGCGTTCAGACGCAGCTGGCCCTGGTTGGCGGCGTTGGCGACCTGGCGGTTGTCGTAGTCGACGACCTGCCGCTGCTGCATCGGCCCGATGTCGCTGCGCACGAGGTTGCAGCCGAGCAGCTGCAGCTGCGACTCGGCGACGGCGAGCTCGGCGGAGACCGCGGCGAACTCGAGCCGCTGGCGCACCTGTTCGAGTCGACGGGTCGCGGCCTCGAACGACGCCCCGTCGCGACCCTCGACCTCGGCCACATCACGCTGGTTGCCGGTCGGCACCTGCGGGCTCGACACGCGACCGTCGGCGCGCAGCTCGAAGTGCAGCGGGAACAGCTCCGAGCTGAACGACAGCAGCGGCGACGGCACCAGCACCTCGTCCGGTGCGATCCGGCTGAAGCCCCGGGTCCAGGCCGCAGGCGCCGGCGCGAAGGCCTGGTACTCGCTCGCCGGGCGCATCGATTCGCGGGCGAGGCGCGGCGACAGCCAGCTGTCCATGCGCCACAGCGCGAGCCGCATCTTCTGCTCGTCGGCGGCGAGTCGTCGCGCCCGCACCTCGTCGCGATCGAGACCGACGATCGCCGACGACAGCCAGACCAGGCTGGCGATCAGCACCAGCGCGGTGCCGACGAACCAGCTCCAGGCCCGGCGACTGTGGCTCCTCATGCGCCCTCGCCTGCGGCCAGCATGTAGCCCTTGCCGCGGACCGTGATCAGGACCTCGGGACGATCGACCGCGTCCGCCAGCTTCTCGCGCAGCTTGACGACGTGCATGTCGATCGTGCGCGTCGTCAGATCGCCGGAGGCCAGCCCCCACACGCGCTGCAGGATCTCGGCGCGCGAGATCGCGCGACCGCGGTTGCGAACCAGGTACTGCAACAGCTCGGACTCGCGTTCGGAGAGCTGCACCCGGGTGCCGTTGCCGTGATCGACCTCGCGCCGTTCGAAGTCGACCGCGCGGCCGGCCAGCACGACGCGGCGGACATCGGTCGGTCGTTCGGCGCTGCGCCGCAGCACCGCCTCGACGCGGGCCAGCAGCTCGCGGCTCGAGAACGGCTTGACCGCGTGGGCGGCGGCGCCGATCGCGAGACGGTGCACGCGGTCGGCCTCCGCGCCGCGCGCCGTCACCAGGATCACCGGCAGCTGCGGCCGCGTCCGCCGGATCTCGGCGAGGATCGAGAAGCCGTCGCGCTTGGGCAGCACGATGTCGAGGATGGCCAGGTCGAGCCGCGCCGACAGCGCCGTGGCGAGCCCTTCCTCGCCATCGGCACAGGCGATCAGCTCGTAGCCGCCATGACGCAACGCGTCGGCGAGACCGCGTCGGATCGCCGCGTCGTCCTCGACGACGAGTACCACCTTGTTCGCTACCACGCGACCCAGCGTAACTCAGCGCAACCCGAAGCGGCGGTCTTCGTCGGCGTCGCGGTGACAACGGATGCAGGAGGCGACCTTGCCGGCCGCGGTCACCTTGCCCTTCGCGTCGATCGTGCCGTAGATCCAACCCTGATCGGTGTCCGGTGTATCGGCCGCCAGCTTGTGCATCACGAACAGACCGTGGTAGTCGCCGGCGTGATAGACCTTGTCACCTTGCTTGGCCTCGGGAGTCAGCGGGTAGCGCGCGCTGGCCGCCGTTCGCCCGGTCGCGTGCCCGTCGTTGGCCGCCCAGGCCTCCTTGACCAGCGTCTGCCCGACCGCGGCGGGCGCGCCGGCGGTGACGTACTGGCCTTCCTTCGCATCGCTGGCGTAGAGCAGGTAGAGCTTGCGAGCGTGCGCGGACTCGACCTCGGCCTCGCTGATGCGCGCCTGCGGCGGCGGCATCCAGCAGGCGGTCGGCGCGACCTGCATCTGAGGAGTGACGCACGGGAACTTCGCGTAGCCCGCGGCCGCCTTGCCGATGACCTCGACGAACTTCGGGTCGAGCACGCCCTTCTGCTCGGGAGCCGGCTCGGTCGGCACCACGACCGGCGCGGCGCGTTGGAACCCGCGCGCCTCGGCCTGCTGCCGCACCGCCTCGAGCACCGCGTTCTCGAACAGGCCGGTCCGGGCCATCTCCTGCTGCTTCTGCTGCACGAAGGCGTCGCGCTTCTTGCCGATCTCCCGGATCTCGGCGCTGATGCCATCACGCTTCTGCCTCTGCTCGGCGACGTGGGCCTTGATGCCCTCGAGGTCGAGCGTGCGCAGCTCCTCGGCGAGATCTTCCTTCTTCACCGTTGTCCAGGCGAACTTCGGATCCTTGCTGGCATCGACGAGATCCCAGTGGCCGTTGAAGTACAGCCCGCTGCCCTTGGTCTGGCAGCGTTGGGCCACGGCCGCGCTGTTGAGCGAGGCGGCGTTGCCGTCCTGGCGCAGCTGGTTGGCGACGAAGCCCGCGGCGGCATCGCCATAGGGCACGTAGGTGGTGTTGATCGCCGCGCTCAGGCCCTGCAGCTGCTCGTCGAACGGCGTCGTGATCACCACCGCCTGGTTGTGATCGATGGCCGCGAACTGGCCATCGGCGAACTTCGCCACGTCGCGCCACGCCGGCGCCAGGTCGTCGGCCTGATTGCCGCAGTAGATCGAGTTGACGACGATGCCCCTGGCGATCGCGGCCCGGCAGGCGGCCTCGCTGGTCACCTCCGGATCCTGGGTCGCGGCCTCGTTGCCGGCGACGAACAGCAGCTTGAGAGCGCCGCTGTCGGTGCTCCAATCGAGCTGCTCGGTCGCCGCCTTGACCACGCGCGCGACGTATTCCTCGCCACCGGTGGTCGAGAGGGCGAACAGCTTCTCGGAGACGAGGTCGAGATCGTGGGTGAACTCGACTTCGACCTTGACCCAGCCGACCTCCTGGTCGTGGGCGCTGCAGCCGTAGGTCAGCAGGGCGACGCGCAGCCGCGGCTCGGGCTTCAGCGTCGCCATCTCGTTGACGACCGCCCAGAGGTTCTGGCGGGCGGCGTCGATCAGCCCCTTCATGCTGCCGCTGATGTCCAGGCACAGCACGAGGTCGATGTCGCGCGAGCCTTTGATCGGCGTCGGGGCCGTCGGCGACAGCGTCTGCTCGGCCGCCTTCTGCAGCGGCGCCTGCACCGGCAAGGGGAGCGGCGCGGGTTGCTGCGCCGCGAGGGTGCTCGCCAAGGCGAGCGAGGTGTAGGTCGTGAAACGGATCATCTTGATGCTCCTGTGAAGGAAGTGGAATGCGGGAATGAACGGGTCAGCGCGGCGACGTGATCAGCACGTTGCGCCCCTGGACCTGCAGCAGCACCTCGCCCTGCAGCGACAGCACCGCGGTGCGGCCTTCGCCCTCGAGGCGATCTCTGAGTTCGACATAGCGCGGCGAGCCGAACGTCACGGTCTCGTCGGGTTCGACCCGCTTGCCGAGCACGCTGCGCGAGTCGATCCAGCGATCGCCGCGGCGATAGAAAGCGCAGTCGCGGACCTGCTGCACGGCCGCCGTCTGCACGACGTTGAAGTTCTGGTCGAGGTAGCCATTGAAGTAGTTCGACCGCAGCTGCCCCTTCTGCGCCCATAGATTGGCGCCCTGGTTGACGGCGCCGGCACCGCTGCGGGTATCTACCGCGCGGCCCTGCAGCACGGTCTGGCACGACGTCACCAGCGACTTCCAGTCGCCGAGATCACTGCCCTCGGTGGCGAGGAACGAGGTGTACTCGCTGAGCACGCCGAAGCGCGTCGACAGCCGCAGGATCTCGTCGCGCAGCTCGCGCAGCCGCGGGTCGGTGAACGGATCGGGCCGCCCGGCGCCGAGCGGCGCGCCGAGGTCGCCACCCCGCTGCCGCAGCTCGTCGACCAGGAACGCGATCTGACGACTCGCCCACAGCCGCGGCACGAACGCGTGGCGGGTCGATGCCGTCCGCACCGGCAGCGTGAACATGAAGCTGCGTTCGCCGCCGGGGCCCTGGCCCGTGAGTCGGAAGCGGAGATCGTCCTCGCCGCGGTACTGGCCGAGCACGACCAGCTGATCGCCGGCGAACAGGTCCGGCAGGCGGATCGGCAGCACCTCGGCGAGGCGCGCGATCGTCGCGCCCTGGGCGTCGACCGCGCTCAGCCCCGGGCCGCCGAGCACCGGCTCACCCAGCCGCGAGAACAACCCGGCGACGCGGGTCTCGACGTCCTCGTCGGGCAACACATAGGTGGTCACGGCGCGCGTCACCTCGGCGATGTGATCGAGCAGCGGCGCGTTGACGTCGTTGCCGACCCCGAAGCAGAACACCCGCCGCTGGTGCGGGTTGCCGTCGGCGATGAGCTTGTGCAGATCGGTCTCGCGGGTCGGCCCGACGGTCGGGATGCCGTCGGTCAGGAACAGCACCAACGGCAGACTCCCGGGCAACGCGGGCGCGCGCAACGCCTCGAGCAGGGCATCGTGCAGGTTGGTGCCGCCGTGCGGGCGCAGCTCGTCGAGCCAACGTCGGGCCCGCTGCATCGCCGCCGCGTCCTTGGCGACCGGCTGCGGGAAGCAGGTGCCGACCGAGTTGCCGTAGTCGATCAGCTGCAGGCCTTCGCCAAAGGCCAGGCCTTCGATCACCTGCAGGGCGGCGGCCTTCGCCTGCTCGAGCTTGCGACCGGCCATACTGCCCGACCGGTCGAGCGCGATCGTGACCTCGCGGCGCAGGGTGCTCGCCTGTTCGGCCTTCGGCGCCCCCGTCAGCAGCAGGAAGTAGCCACCGCCGATCGTCGGGTCGGGATAGGCGAACAACGACGCCGAAGGTCGCGTCGGATCCTCGCTGGTGACGAAGCCGAGCCGGAACGACCCAGGCTCGCGACGGCTGGCCTCGGCGACGCGCACGACGCGTTCGCCGGGCGAGACCGTGCGTTCGACCAGTTCGTTCCTCGGCGAATAGACGAGCCGGATCTCGTGCGGGCTGCGGATCGCGACCGAGATCGACCACGGTACGTCGCTCGTCAGCATCTCGCTGCGCGGCA
>JAGQRA010000967.1 GCA_020425885.1 Planctomycetota bacterium
ACCGGCTTGAGCTCGTTGACGAGCGCGATGTTGACGCAGCGGTAGATGTTCTCGAGCAGCTTGGCCGCCTCGGCGACCTCGGCGGAGTCGACGCGCACGACCTCGGTGATCGCCTGCGAATAGAGCTGGGTGGCGAGCGCGGTGCTGTTGTCGTCGATGCCGCCGACGAGCTTCGGGATCGACTGCGTGTCGTGGTCGCGACGACCCGGGTCCTCGCGCTCGGGGCTGTAGGCGACGAAGAAGTCGACGCCGGCCTCGAGCCCGGTGGCCTCGAGGATCGGCAGGCAATCACCGCGCGTCGTGCCGGGATAGGTGGTCGACTCGAGCGAGATCAGCTGGCCCTTGCGCAACACCTTGGCGACCATCTCGGTCGACTTCACGATGTAGCTCATGTCGGGCTCGCCGTGCTGACCCAGCGGCGTCGGCACGCAGAGGATGATGGCGTCGGCCTCGGCGAGCCGGCTCGGATCGGCCGTGGCCGCGAATCGCTCGGAGGCGGCGAACTCCCGGACGAAACCCTCGCCGAGGTGCTTCAGGTAGGACTCGCCGCGATGCAGCATGTCGACCTTCTCCTGGTCGACGTCGTAGCCGAGCACCGGGAAGCCGGCCTTGAAGAAGGCCCGGAGCAGGGGGAGCCCGACGTAGCCGAGGCCGACGATCCCGATGGTGGCCGTCTGGCTGCGGATCTTGGCTTCGAGTTCGGTGGCAGCGGGAGTATCGACCATGCTGGATGCGGACATATGACGTTGCGGAGCATCGGCATTCTGCCGACTGCGAGTGGAGGTTCCGCAACGAAGTCCGAGAACGTGACGCGCCCGGTCAGGCCAGAGGGGCGCGCCGCGCCGGTCGTCTCAGGTGCCGATGTAGATGTCGAGTCGCCAGGTCAACACGACCGGGCCCGACACCGACGCCGGGTCGAGCCAGAAGCCCTGGGCGTTCATGTAGACCCCGCACAGCCAGGGGGCGCTCGGAATGGGCACCGAGAACGAGGCCGGGGAGCCGCCCCACGGTTGCGTGCCGACGACCGCGATCTGCGTCGGGTTGATCATGACTTCACCGGCGATTCCGGCGCCGCAGCCGAAACCGGCGAGCAGCGACGACGACGGGCTCAGGCTCATGGCCAGACCGGCGATGGCGCTGTTGGTGAGTCGGCACGAGTTGGCGGGATCGTCGATGGCGATGCGGAAGGTGGCGTTGCCGAGCTGCGGCATGTTGCCGGTTGGGAACTCGCTGATGCTGTTGGGGGCGTTGCGACCACCGGTATCGGCGACGGGGATGACCGTGGCGGGTCCGCAGAGACCGACCTCGATGTTGTCGAGCCCCCACGAGTCGTACTGGGACAGCGCCGAGAACCTGGCCGAGTCGAATGGCACGGTGCTGATGATGCCGACGAACGACGACGGCAGCGTGCGCGGGCTGACCTGGATCAGGCCCTGGCTCACGCCGGCCAGGAACACCTCGATCTGAAACCCACCCAACGGCGCCTGGTCGGCGACGTAGGCCCCGGTCGCGTAGATCGGGACCAGGTACTGGACGGTGATCTCGCCGGTGGCGTAGACCGGGCTCGCGAGGTCGTTGCTGCAGAAGTTCGGCTCGGTCGGCAAGGTGCCGCTGACGAACATCGGGAACGGCAGGCTGGTGGAGGCGGTGGCGTACTGTGACGTCGGTCCGGGCCCGAATTGGGAGCTGCCGGTGAAGCCCGAGATCAGCGTCGACAGCAGCTGGTTGGTCAGCAGGGTCCCGCTCGGCAGGCCTTCCAAGTCGGCCAGCAGCAGGTTGCCGGCGGCGGCGGCGAACAACGCGTGATCGTCGTAGCCGGTGGCGGTGAGGACCGAGCTGGTCGGTGGCTGTGGCACGACGATCGTCCCCGAAGTGGTCACGCCGATCGCGTTCGGATTGGTGTCCATCTGGCAGGTGAGATCGACGGACCAGATGCAGGCCATGGAGATCAGGCACAAGCCGGTCTTGGGAATCATGTTTGAGCCTCGGGTTTCGATTGAGCAGGTAGAGCCGTGGTGTGCGCCCCTTTCGAGGGGCGCGAGCGCATTGGTCAGGCAAGCATAGCAGCCGCGGCCGCGTCCGCACGGGGGGCAGCTTCCGGTCGCGGTCGGGGCTGTCGCATTCCCGTATCCGATGCGGTGATCGTGAGGTCCGAACCCGGCGATTGCGCGGCCGCTGCGGCTACCATCTGCGCAATGGGCGGTTTTCTCGCGCCGGAATGGTGGAACGACCTCTGGTCCTGGCTCGACGGCAATCAGGCCCTGATCTGGTGGTCGCTCATCGCCAGCATCGCATCGCTGGTGCTGGCGATCGTGCTGCTGCCGATCGTCGTCGTCCGGCTCGATGCCGACTACTTCGTGGCCGCGCGGAGCGAGTTGCGCAGCCAGCGGACCTTCGGTCGCTGGCTGCTGTTCGTCGGACGCAACCTGGTCGGCGTGCTGTTCGTCCTCGTCGGCTTCGTGCTGCTGTTCCTGCCCGGGCAGGGCCTGCTGATGATCTTCATCGGCCTCTTGATGGTCGATCTGCCGGGCAAGCGGGCGCTCGAGCTGCGCATCGTGCGGCGGCCGAAGATCCTGGCGCTGCTCAACGGCATGCGCCAGAAACGCGGCAGGGCGCCCTTCCGCATCGACTAGTCGGTTGCGAAAGGGCGCCCTGTCGATCCCGCGCCGATGGCGGCGCGGGGTGCAGGCGCACCGATCAGAGGGCGCCGATGGCGCCGGCGATCGCGTTGGTGCTGGTCAGGCCGGTGACGACGCTCGAGGCGTTGAGCTCGAGGCTGAGCATCTGGGTGTTGAGCGTGATGCCGGAGAAGACCGGGTCGCTCGGGATGCCGAGCGACAGCGAGGCCTGGCCGGCCGACGGCAGCAGCAGCAGGATGGCATCGTTGTTGACCAGCAGGTTGCAGCCGGCGCCGGCGAGCGGGAACAGGTTCTGCAGCGGAGTGTTCTGGGTGCCGAAGCCGACGACGCCGAAGCCGAGCGCCAGGGCCGGGAAGCCCGAGCCGGTCAGGTGCCAGTTGCGGCCGGTCCAGGGATCATCGTTGGCGACCATGCTCATCGGGCCGCCGGCGCCAGTGCAGCCGGTGCCGTTGCTGGTCGAGGTCGCGATCGGGCTGGCCTGGTACTCGAAGATGTAGAGTGGGTTGCTGTTGGCGTAGTTCGGGCGTTGGCCCGCGAGCTTGTAGATCTTGCCGGTCGAGGGCAGGAACGCGGCGGCGTAGCGGCTGTTGCGGCCGAGCACGCCACCGCTGTCGAGGCCGTCGCGCAGAGCCTCGTAGTTCGTCGTCGTCGTGTTGTCGACCTGCGGGTTGGCGTAGAGCGTCCACTCGTTGGTCAGGCAGTCGAACTCGTTGGTGTACTGCGAGGGCGAGCCGCCGTACTCGTTGCCGATCGCCGTCTGGTAGAGCGTGCCGGTGCCGGCGCCGATGCCTTGGCCGCCCTGCATGACGACGCGCTGGCGGATCGGGTCGTAGACCGCCTGGTTGGCATTGACGCTCGCCGGGAACGAGTTGACACCCGGGACGCCGGCGTTGAGCAGCGTCCAGTCGGCGCCGGTCCAGGCCCAGGCGTCGAGCTTGCGCGGGTCGGTCGCGGAGTTGCCGTCGATGCCGCCGCAGAGGAAGATGTCATTGAAGTCGGTGCGGGTGCAGAGGCTGGCCTGCGAGCGCGCCGAAGGCACGTTCGTCGGGCTCATCTGGACCCACGTGTTGCCGAGGAACAGCCAGGTCTCCGAGCTGTAGGTCGGCGTCAGCGAGTCCTGGCCGCCGAACACCAGCATGCCGGTCGTGATCGGGTCCCAGGCCATGCTGGCGTGCTGGCGCGCCGTCGGGGCCGGTCCGGTGGTCGGGGTGACGTCGGTCCAGGCGTTGGCGACGGGGTCGTACTCCCAGATGTCGCCGAGCAGGTTGTTGGTCGCGCCGCGGTCATTGCCGCCGTAGATCACGAGCTTGTTCGTCGCCGAGTTCCACGCGCAGGCGTGCCGGCCGCGGGCGGGGGGCAGGGTTCCGGCCGGGAGCAGCGGCGTCGCGCTGATGCCATCGAACTCGTAGAGATCGTTGAGCACGACCGAAGTGTTGTTGCCGGAGCAGCCGCCGAACAGGTAGACGCGGTCGTTGCTGGCGGCGCCGGGCATGTCGGCGCGCTGCGGGATCTCGTTGGCGAGCGAGGTCGTGACCCGCTCCCAGGTTGCGCGCGGGGCCGCGCGGAGCACCGAGACGGGCGAGGGGATCTGCGCGATCGCCGTGGCGGCGAAGAGCGGAAGGACTGAGAACGCGACTGAGTTACGCATTGGCGGATATCCTGGAGTTGGCAAGAGAATGGTACCGCACGCATGGCGCTGGTTTCGGGCCCGAAGCCAACCGAATCTGCCGCCGGCGGCCGCCTACGGCAGGAATTTCTTCGGGTCCCTCAGCTTCTGCGGCAGGTACTCGTCGATGACGAAGTTGAGCCCCCACTTCGCCAGCGCCTGCTGCTCGGCGCGGACCCCCATCTTCAGCATCTGCTGGATGGCCTTCTGCCACTCCTTGTGGGCCTGGAAGAACGGGTCGTTCTTGAGCGCGTCCTTGGCGCGCTTGATGTCGACGTCCTTCAGCGGGTGGGTCGCGTCCTGCAGCTCGAAGTCGAGGATGTCCTGCGGCGTAACGCCGAGGTAGCGCGCCTGTGGCACGCAGAAGAACTGGTTCAGGTGGACGGCGTTGCCCGAGCCGACCTTCAAGGTGCGGTAGATGTTGCTGATGCCGTACGGGTCGCAGTCGTTGAAGCAGTAGACCGGCAGCTCGTGGTCATCGGAAAGCTTGCGCACGAAGCGGCGCGTGCTGCGGGTCGGCACGCCCGAGGTGCCGATGATGATGCAGTTGCTGTCGCGCCACCACTTGTGCTCGTGCAGCCGCGAGAACATGCCGCCGGTCTCGATCACCAGCACGAACTTCGCCTTGGTCTCGAACCGGAAATGCTCGACCGAGTTCGGAATCGTGTACGAGCCGCTGCCCTGCTTGGTGCAGTCGATGCGCTCCTCGGCGCCGGTCTCGCGGTCGCGATCGATGACGATCAGCTGGCCGGCGACGAGGCCGCCGTGATCCTCCGGGCGGAAACGCAGCTGCTCGCGCGTGACGCCCTGCAGGCTGAACAGCGCCTCGATGTCGTCCATCGCTGCGTCCGACTCGGGCTGCGAGGCGAACTTCGCCTCGCCCCAGTTCTTGCTGACGTAGTAGGCCTCTCGCTTGGTGGCGAAGTCGTCCTCCTCGACCATCGTCTTGCTCATCGACATCAGCCGCAGCGACTGGGCGAAGGTCTTGACGCTGTTGACGGTCAGCGTGCGCTCGACGCGGCCGCGGCCCATCTGGAAGCCGCCCTTCTTGTCGTAGCGCGCGTTCTTGAGCGAGCGCTCGGGGAACTTGAGCTCGGGCTTCTCGAGCTTCTGGATGCGGGCGTAGACGTGCTCGGCGCATTGCACGACCTGGTCGACGGTGACCTTGTCGAGCCGGCTCATCGGCTTGCGCGGCTTCTTCTCGGCCGTCTTCTTGCTGAATCGGGGGCCCTTCTGCGTCGTCTTCTTGGCGGCCATTCTCTGCTCCTACAGCTTGCGGCTGCGTTCGAGGACATCGGTGAGGTTGCTGGCGGCCTGGTCGACCGCCTTGTCGTCGAGATCGAGGATCTCGCGCAACGCCTCGATCAGGTGCGGAATGTACATCTCGATGTAGTTGCGCTTCTTGAATTCGCCGGCGAGCTTCTTGCCCTTGCGGACGTGGATGCCGACCCTGCGGCCGCACTCCTGCAGCGCCAGCTTGAGCTCGGCCTGGATCTCGGGATAGCCGGCGATGGCCTCCTTCGACTCGCTGGTGAACGGCACCCAGACCGAGGCGATGTGGACGAACACGACCATCGGCCCGATCGGCAGCGCGCCGCGCGGCTGGGTCAGGCCGTAGTTCTTCCAGTTCATGCCGATCACGGCCTTGGTGATCGCGCACGCCGATTGCTGGAACAACAGCGGCACGCGGTTGGCATAGCGGATCAGCTTGATCGGGTCGTCGGCGCCGCCCATCAGCGCCTCCTGGTTCTGCTGCTTCTTGGTGACCGCGATGATCTTGCCGGTCTCGGTCATCTCGAGCGTCTCGCCGATCTTGCCGTAGGCGATGCCGACCTCGACCGCGAACGGGCGACCGCGATAGACGACCGGTGACCGTGAGGCGGCGATGTAGAAGTCGGCTTCGACCTCCTTGCGCAGGCCTTTGATGATCAGCTCCTCGCCGATCGGCGCGATGCACGACAGCGGCGGGGCCTTGATCCTGGTAGCGTCGATCGCCTTCTTCAGCTTGCCGACGTCGTTGTTGGCCAGCCGCCGCGGGTTGGTGGTCGGGGTGATGCCGGCCTTGTCGCAGATCTCCTTGGCGACCTTGGGGCCGACGCGCGAGAAGTCGCCCTGCAGGAAGGCCGACACCGTGCGGTTGTCGCTCTCCTGCATCATCTTCTGCAGGATGCCGAGCTCGACACCGTGCGGGTGCGGCTTGATCTCCTCGACCTCCTTCGGCAGCTCCTTGGTGGCGCGGTCGTAGACCGTCTCGTTGCCGTCGGGGTCGACGTAGGTGATCAGGACGTGCGGGTTGGCGACCGCGCACAGCTTGATGAACTCCTCGACCGAGCGCTGGCCGCGGCGGTACTCGCCTTCGAGGTCGATCGCGACCTCGGTGCCGTGGTCCTTGTCCCACTCGATCTCACGGTCGGTCCACAGCGGCTTGTTCTTGGCCGAGTCGATGCGGATGTCGAAGGCCAGCGGGATGGCGCGGCGGCTGGTGCGGCTGCGGACCCGCACCGCGTTGCCGGTCGTCAGCTGGCCGTACATGCCGGCCGCCGAGATGCCGATGCCCTGCTGGCCGCGGCTCTGCCGCAGCCGGTGGAACTTCGAGCCGTAGAGCAGCTTGCCGAACACGTTCGGCACCTGCGCCTTGACGATGCCGGGGCCGTTGTCCTCGACGATCATCGTGAACTGGTTGTCGTGGCCCGGCACGCGGCGGATCTCGACCCGCAGGTCGGGCAGGATGCGCGCCTCCTCGCAGGCGTCGAGGCTGTTGTCGATCGCCTCCTTGACGGCGGTCAAGAGCGCCTTGCGCGGGCTGTCGAAGCCGAGCAGGTGGCGGTTCTTGGTGAAGAACTCGCTGACCGAGATCTCGCGCTGGCGCTTCGCCATCGACTCGGCGTTCTCGGTGCGGGGTTTGCCTGTGCCTCCCGAGGGACCGGGCCTGTTCGGCTTGTTCGCCGCCATGTCATCCGCCTCTGCTGTGTTCGATCCGGCGAACAGCTGACCCTGTCCGCTTGCGTTGCTCATCATCACTGTCGCCCCCTCCGTGTGGTGGCCGAGGCGCCCGACCGGTGTCGGGCGCGGTGCCTTCTTAGCGAAGGTGGGGGGCGTTCGTCCAGACCGGATTGCGGGTGGGGTGGGCGGTGGCCGGCTGGGCGCGATTCGGGTGGCTGCAACCGTGCTCGTACTCCTGCCGAAGCTCTTACTGCAAAGAGCAGCCCGGCTACCGATGCCGTGCATGCCGGGTTACCCGGAGAGAGAAGACTGCTAATCCGGAGCGACGAAGCTCAGCCCGACGTGCCCGCCGGTGTCTGCCCGTGCCTGCCCGTTCGATCGTGAGGATGGGAAGTGCGGCCTCAACCCCCGCGACCAGGTGCAACGACTCCCCTTCCTCGCCGCGTTCTCATGCCTCACCGCCGCCCCGGTCGTCGCGCAGTCGAGCGTCGTCATTCCGGTCGGCTTCGCCTCCACTCCGGGCAACTCGGCCAACTACTACCCCTGGGGCACATCGGCGTCGGGGTGGAACGGTCTGCGCCTGTTGGCGACGTATGGCGCCGTGAACTTCACCGGTCAGAACATCACCGCGCCGATCCTGATCGATCGCCTGCAGTGGCGCCCCGACGACCAAGCCCCGGCCGTGAGCGGCGGCACCTTCACCGTGGCCACGGTCGAGATGTCGACCTCCCCCGTTGGCTGGCGTGCGGTGACGACGAACATCGCGGCCGATCACGGTCCGGATCGAGCCGTGGTCTACAGCGGCCCGGTCGTGTATGCGCCGACGACCGGCGGCATCTCCTGGACGCCGCAGTCGAGGTGTGTCGACGTCACGCTGACGTCGCCGTTCCTCTACGACCCCTTGGCCGGCGATCTGGTCATCGACGTCTACTATCCGAGCTGGTCGTTCGTCGGCGGCACGCTCGGCGGATTGGACGTGGTTGATTCGACTCCGTCGGCATCGCGCGTCTATGGGACATCGTCCTATCCGGGCGGCAACGGAACGACGCTGCATCACGGTCTGGTGGTCGAGGTCGACTACGTGCCCGGAGTGGGGCTCCACGCCGGCTTCACCGCGGACGTCACGGGTGGCAACTCGCCGCTCTCGGTGAACTTCACCGACCACAGCCACACGAGTTCCCCGGGCGGCGTCACCTCCTGGCTGTGGGACTTCGACAACGACGGCACCGTGGACTCGACCCTGCAGAACCCGACGCACACCTTCACGGCCTGCGGCGCCTACGATGTCTCGCTGACGGTGATCGACGGCGTCCATCCGAACGACACGAAGCTGCGGGCGGCCTACATCGTGACCGACGCCGTCGCCGCGGACTTCGACGATCACGTGATCGCTTCCCTGGTCATTCAGTTCACCGACATGACGACCGGACCGGCGACGAGTTGGGCATGGGACCTCGATGGCGACGGCACGGTCGACACGACGCTGCGCAACCCGGCCTGGCCCTATCCCACCTCCGATCCGGTCGACGTGACCCTGACCGCCTCGCGCCTGTGCGGGACGGCCGACACGATCACCCGGACCATCCGCCCGGTGCAGATGCTGTCGGCCTCGTTCATCGGGCTCGGCGTCACCGGCGCACAGGGGTGGGTGATGCTCTTCGATGTCGACGTCACCGCGCCCCTGGGCCTGGCGATCTCGGCCTTCTCGGTGAACGCCATTGCCCCCGCCAACTCGCCGTTGGCACTCGACATCTATCAGGCCTCGGACTCCTATCTCGGCAACGAGGCCGACCCGGGCGCGTGGCAGTTGGTCAGCCAGGCCACGGGCACGATCTCCGGCTACGGTCAGCCTACGTTGGCGACGCTGGCGAGACCGGTCTACCTGCCCCCCGGATCTCACGGGCTGGCGATGCAGTTCATCGGTGGCGGCCCCGCCGTGATGGACTCCCGCGGCAACCAGATCTTCGCGAACGGCGAACTGACGTTGTCCTTCGGTGCGGCGCGAACGTCATCCCTCGGCTCCCCGTTCGCGACGGGCTCGACGGCGCCGAGGTACTGCTGTGACAGCACCGTCTGGTACGACACGTTCGCGGTCAGCGGATCGGCAGGCTACGGCTTCTTCGGTCGCGGCTGTCCGGGAACCATGGGGATCTCGACGCTGTTGCCGAGCGGCGATCCGGTCCTCGGCACCACGCTCACGGTCACGGCCAACCATCTGCCGACCAGCTCAGCGCTGATGGTGATGGGCGTCAGCAACACCACGTCGGCGTTCGGGGCGCTGCCGTACGACCTCGCCGCGTTCGGCGCGCCCGGTTGCTGGCTGCGCGTCAGTCCGGAGATGGCGCGGCTCTTCACCGGCACGCTCAACCGCGCCGACTGGGTGCTCGGCATCCCGAACAACGGGCATCTGTTCGGGGTGCAGCTGTATCAGCAGGCGGCCGTGTTCGATCCTGGCGCCAACGCCGCCGGTGCCGTCGGCTCCTCGGCGCACGGCTTGATCCTCGGGCGCTGACGCGCGGCATCGGCCTGGCGCGCGCTGCGGTCGACGATCGGTGGTCGAGACGCCGGCGGCCAAGGGGTACACTGTGCCGACATGCATGCGCCGCCGCCGAATCGGCGCGCGGACCCTTCCAGGCCGTGGCGACCCGAAAGTCGTCCTGCTGCCACTCCGACCCTGTCCCACCTCTCGAGATCACCATGAAGCCGAACTCGTTCCTCGTCGCCGCGGCGTTGTTGTCCGTTGCCGCGATCCCGGCGCAGACCGTCACGCATTACTGGATCGATGCCACCAACGGCAACGATGCCAACTCGGGCACCCAGGCACAGCCCTTCAAGTCGCTGACCTGGGCGCTCGGCACCCAGGCCAATGACCTCCACATCCACGTGCTGCCCGGCGTCTACAGCCCGACCAACACCGGCGACTTCTTCGACGCGGTGGCCAATGCGCCGGCGCAGATCAGATTGCGCGCCTACCAGAACCTCAGGATCACCGGTGTCGACAAGGCCACCTGCATCCTCGACTTCGGTGCCGGCAACGGCCCATGGGGCTACTTCGACATCGGCGCCGGTTGCGTCGACATCGAGATCAGCGATCTGACGATGCGCAACGCCGGCCTGGACCCCTGGGGCAACGGCGCGATCGCGATCAACAACGGCGCCCAGAGCGTCGACATCCACAACTGCTACTTCGAGCAGACCTACAGCACGTTGATCGTCTGGGGCGGCTTCGACGTCGCCTTCCACGACAACGTCATCACCGACGCGGTACCGAATACGGGCCAGTGGCCGAGCGTCGGCGTCCGGGTCCGGACCACCGTGTCCTCGGGCGATCGTACCTACATCTTCAACAACACGTTCTACGCGATCGGTCAGGGCATCTCGTGGAGCAACGATGCCAACAATCCGCAGCAGTGGATCATCAACAACGTGGTCCTCGGTGCCACCGGCAAGGGTTACCCCAACAGCGTCTACCAGGGCACCCACATCGTGTTCGAGAAGAACCTGGCCTTCAATTCGACGACCTGGAACTACGACCCGGCGATCGGTCCCAACGGTACCGCACCGCTGCTCTCGCTGACCAACCTCGAGGTCGACCCGATGCTGACCAATCCGGTGGCCGGCGACTACTCGCCGCTCGCCGGATCGCCGTGCATCGAGAGCGGTTCGGTGATTTCGCACCCGTACGCGATGAACGATTACGCCGGCAACAACCGCGCGGTCGACTCCGACGAGAACGGCAGCGCGATCCCCGACCGCGGCGCGATCGAGACCACGGACATCACGCTGGTCGTCACCAACTTCGGGCAGGGCCTGACGGCGACGATCGATCCGCAGACCACGACCCCGGGCACCTGGGCCACCGGCGCGCTGTTCATGAGCCTGGATGCGGCGCCGGCCTACTACCCCTGGTTCGGCATGTTCGGACCCGATCCGTTGAGCGTGGCCATGCTGTTGGGCTATCCGGGAGTGCCGTACTCGATCACGTTCCCGGCCTTCCCCGGCCTGGATGGCATCTGGGTCAACATGCAGTTCCTCGGCGTCAAGACGATCGGCAGTGCGAACGTGCTCAAGGGAACCGGCATGGTCAAGGGACTGCTGTGAGCTGAGCGGCCGCCACGGCATGCTGCCACCATGCCCCTGGTGCCCGACGACATCGAGCGCATCCGTCGGCTGCGCGAGCTGTTCCTCGACGGCTCGCGCGGCTCGCGGGCGCTGCGCGACTACTGGCGCGACGAAGAGGACCTGCAAGCCTATGACCGCGTGCTCGCGGCGCGGATCGGTTGGAAGTGGGACGCCGCGCTCGCCGAATGCGAGGCCCGCGCGTGGAGGCGGGCGGACGCCGACACCGTGCTCGACTTCGGCTGCGGCACCGGGGTCGCGGCCCGTCGGTTCGTCGCCCGTTTCGGCGCCGGCGAGGTCCTCTGTCACGATCGGTCGGCGGCCGCCATGGCGTACGCGGTGCGCGCGCTGACCGGGGTCGCGGCGCGGGCGCTGCCGGACGTCGGCGATGCGACGCCCGATGTGCTGCTCGTGAGCCACGTGTTGTCCGAGCTCGACGAGCACGGCCGCGAACTGCTGCGCGCGCTGATCGGCCGCGCCCGACGCGTGATCCTCGTCGAGTCGGGCAACCGCGCCGCCGCGCGCCGCCTCGCGGCCTTGCGCGACGAGCTGCTGCCGGAGCTGCACGTGATCGCGCCGTGCCCCCATCGCACGGCCTGTCCGACGCTCGCCAACGACGTCGACTGGTGCCACTTCTTCGCGCCGCCACCGCCCGAGGTCTTCACCGATGGCGATTGGGTGCGCGTCGCGCGCGAGCTCGGCGTCGACCTGCGGGCCTTGCCCTATGCGTTCCTGGCGCTCGCGCGGCAGCCGAGTGCCACACCGTCGCCGCCGGACCGCGTGCTCGGCCGCGCCAGGATCCGATCGCGCGATGCGCTCGTCACGACCTGCACGGGCGACGGGCTGCAGACGGTTGTCATCGACAAGCGGCGCGATGCGGCGGCGTTCCGCGCGCTCAGGAAGCACCCGGAGTCGCTGCGCTCGCTCGGCTGACCGCGATCAGCCCGGCGCGAGCCGCCGCATGCGCTCATTGGCGCGTTCGAAGATGCCGCGGATCACGTCGCCGTTCGACGGTTCTTCGGCGAGCGACTCGGGGTTCCATTGGCTGCGTTCGGTGGCGAAGAAGTCGCCGCCGTAGATGTGGAGGCCGCCGGTGAAGCGTTCGAGCGGGTTGGTCACCGAGTGGATGGCCGATACCGGCAACGTCGCCACGTCGCCCTCGAACAGGCACTCGACGGTGCGAGCCTGCAGCCGGCCGTCGCTGCGTTGCCAGAAGATGTTGTCCTCGCGTCCGGTGTAGATGCCGATCAACGCCCACATCAGATGATTGTGTGGCATGAGGTTCATGAGCGGCGTCCACGCCGCCGCGAAGATGGTCAGGTCGGGGGCGCGGTGGAACACCCTGAGGCCGGCCTCGTGTGGTTCGCCCACCGCCAGCAGCATCGCGCGCGGCTCGCTGACGCCGCGGGCGAGGACCTCGCGCACTGCGGCCTGAGGATCGGACTCGCGGGCGGCCGCGACGCAGTCCGCGACGAAGGCGTCGATGTCGATCATGTTCCTCTTCACGAAGGTGGTGGGAGCCGGTGTCGGGATCGGTCCCTGACAGGATGAGAGCGCCAGCAGGCCGGTCGAACCGAGGATCAACTCCCGCCGGGTCAACTCGGATTCGCTTGCATTCATGGCGTGCTACCTCGGTCCTTGGCAGCACGCACTCTATCGCGTCAGGCCTCGCCGCCGCTGCCTGGGCTTCCTGCCGTTCACGGATCGACCCTCACCTCGAGCCGATCAGGCTGCCGATCGGGACCGCGCCGCCGACGAACCAGAACGCTCGATCGTCGCCGAAGTCGTGACCGTAGCCGACCTGCACCCAATCGCGGAACAGCGACAGGGTGGCGGCGACGCCGACTTCGGGCTGGTCGTCGCCGTTGAAGTCGAGGGCCGCGAAGGTGAGGCCGATGCCGGGATCGAAGAAGCGGTTGTAGAACGGTGACGACCTGCTGCCGCCCTTCAGCAGCACGCTGTAGGCCGGGACGGTCTGGAACCGGGTTCCGACCGTCGCGCCGGAGCCGATCGGGTCGGCGAACATCAGCAGCGGCGTCGAGACGACATGGGGCAGCACCTGGAACATGGTCAGCTCGCGCTCTTCGATGATCGTCCGGCTTTCCGGGCTGTCCGCCTTGCCGACCGCGATGCGCAGCAACACCTTGTCACCGGCCGCGCGCGTGCCCGTACGAAGCAGGTTGAGTTCGGTCTGGCTCGGCACCTGATCCAGGCTGTGGCGCGTCACCTCCTCGCCCATCGCCAGCGCGTCGCGGTTGATCTGGCGTCCTTGGAGCAGCGTGCTCAATTGCAGATGCAGCGCTCCGGCGAGGCCGCTGGTCAGCGCGTCGAGCCTGGCTGCGGCCTGCCCGAGCTTCTCGGCCTGCGCCGTCAACTTCTCTGCCAGCTCGGTGACCGCCTCGACGGTGGATTCGACCGTGGCGATCAAGTGACCGGTCTTTTCGATCAGTTCGGTCAGATCGGTGCGAACCGCCTGCAGCAAGCTGACCGGGTCCTGCGCATCGACCGCGCCGGAGCTGTAGCTGGCCTTCAGTCGCGCCAGCAGCGCCCGGTAGGCCGCGACCTCATCGGTGATCTTCTTGATCTCGGCCGCCACCGCGGCCTTGACGTCCGCGGCGGCCTGATCGGCGACGCCGCGGCCCTCGTCGACGATGGCCTTCAGGTCGGCTTCGAAGTCCTGGTCGAGCCGGGTCAGCAGGTCGAGCGCCATCGCCTTGGCGTCGAACAGGCTCGTCAGTCCGTCCTGCTGCCTGGCTTCTTTGCTGCCTTGCTCGACCATGAGCCTCTGCGCCTCGTCGATGTCGACGACGATGCGTTCGACGCGGAAGTAGTCGCCCTCGGGGTAGCTGTCGAAGCCCGGCAGGTGGACCGGGGTCGTGCCAGCCGCCGTGGCGATCCAGCCACCGAGCTGGACGAAGATGCCCTGAGCCGTGAGTTCGGCGGCGAGCTCCTCGCGCAGTCGATGGGCGTGCTCGGCCGCCTTCTCGAGAAACAGCGCGTACTGCACGCTGATCGGGACCTGCCCCTCGTATTGCTCCATGGCGCGGTTGAACGCCGGCCGGAAGCCAGGGAGCTGCAGCTCGGCATCGAGCTGGAAGATCGCGCTGGCTTTGGCGACGACGGGCTTCATGCCGTCGGTCAATGCTGCCTGGGCGGCTTCGCCCTTGTCGCTCGCCGCCCAGCTCGTCAGCGCCTCGCGCAGGCGCGGCAGGGCGGCGATGCCCCGATTGGCGGCGCGCTGGATGGCGAACAGGGCTGTGAGCTTGTTCGCATCGAGCTTCGCGGTGCCGAAGCGCCGCGCGGCCTGTTCGCGCAGCCGGTCCTGGTCGATGGCGATGCGCAGGCGGCTGTTGACGTCGACGATGCCGCCATCGCGCGCCGGTGTCGCGGTGCCGCCATCCTCGTCCTTCTCCTCGATCGAGAGCACCTGGTCATCGGCCGCGGCGTCGGCGAAGGTGACGCCGCCGCGGGTCGCATTCCGCTCCGCGGTGAGGGGGTGGTCGCCGAGGTCGGGCAACGGACCGGTCCAGTGGATCGCGCCGGTCGTGCAGGCGGTGGCGGCCGAGAACAGGAG
>JAGQRA010000968.1 GCA_020425885.1 Planctomycetota bacterium
GCCAGGCACCGGGTGCTGACCCTGCATGTCGTCAGCACCGGCGGCATCGACGCCGCCCCGGTGCATCCGCGCGAGGTGTTCTCGCCTGCGATCCGGGACTGCGCCGGCGCGGTCGTCGTCGCCCACAATCACCCGTCGGGTGATCCGGCGCCGAGCGCCGAGGATCGCATGGTCACGCGACGGCTGCAGGAGGTCGGAGAACTGATCGGCATTCCACTGCTCGACCATCTGGTCGTCGGCTCCGAGCGCTACTACAGCTTCGCCGAGGAGGCCTTCTTCGCCATCGGCTGACCCCGTCGAGGTGCGAGGGCTGGCATCAGGGCCGGCGAGGTGGGGAGGGTGTTGCTACGGTCGGGTAACGCAGCGCCGATGCGGCGCCCGGCCGGCAGGGGCAGGCCGCGAAGGCATGCATGTTGTTCAACGCGGCCCATGAACCTGATGGCCGTGTTGCTCGTCGCGTCGGTGACATGCGGGGTCGCGGCCCAAGGCTTCGTACGCATCCGCATGGAGCCGCTCGCGCTCGATCCGGCGCGGGGCGAATGCAGTTGTTCGGGCGCGAGATGCCCGCCCGGGGTCGGCTGCCCAGGGACGGGCCCGGCGCCGAGCCCGGCTTCGGGTGCCGGCGCGGTGACGACGCGGTGGTGGTACTGGAATCGCGACCGCTGGCTGCCGCGACCACGAAGGGTCTCGAGCCGCGCCGCCGTGAACGGGGTGACGCAGGCCGGAGCAACGGGGCTGTCGTGGCTGTTCGAAGTCGCGAACGACGAGGATCCTCGGCAGCGGGCGATGGCGATCCTCGCGATCGGGCATGCCGGGCCCAGGCTCGACGGTCTGCCGCGCCTCATCCGAGCCCTCGCCGATGCCGATGCCGGCGTGCGCCGGTTGGCGTTGCTCGCGCTCGGCGAGCATGCCGGGCCACGGGCACGATTCGAACTCGTGCGCGCCATGAACGATGGTGAGAGGCCGGGCGACGAACGTTCGTTGGCGGTGCTGGCCTATGGCGTCGCGGCCGCGATCGACGGCGACGTCGGCGGGCTCGAGCTGCGCCGCCTCGCGGCGTCGGCAGAGGTGGCGCCGATGCGGGAGGTCGCCTGTGCGGCCGACCTGCTGCTCGGTCGCGGCGTGCTGGCCGCGACCGCGGCGCGATGGTGTCTCGATCGGGGCGCGCCGTTGGCGCTGGCCGTGCAAGCTTCGATCGCGCACACACCGCGATGCGACGTCCGGGCGGCGTTGTCCGAACCGCTCGTCGCCAACTCGATGGTCATCCGGACTGCCGCGCGGGAGCAGGCGCTGGCCAGCGGCCAGATCTCGAAGCCGGAGGTGCTGCGTTGGTTCGGCGAAGCGTCCCTCGAGCACCGCGCCAGATCGATCCTCGCCGCGATCGGCAGTCCGGCCTTCGACACGCTGCTGCAGCAGGGTCTCGACCAGTCGACGCTGCGCGGCACCTGCGCGCTCGGCTACGCCGTTCACTCGGCCGGCGCCGCCGATGCCGCAGACGGGCTGCTGAAGATGGCCAGCCGTTCCCGTTCCCAGGCCGATCAGCCGTGGTGGTTGCTGGCGGCGCAGATCGTCGGCGACATCGCCGCGGTGCCGAGGGCGCGTGCCATCCTGCAGGACAGCCGGGCTCCGATTGCGATGCGGGTTGCGGCCGTCGACGTGTTGGCAATGGCCGGTGGCGAGGCCCTTCATGCGTTGCGCCTCGCGGTCGCGCTCGATCCGGCCGCGGCCGTACGACTGCAGGCGGCCGACGGCCTGGCACGGCATGGCGGAGCCGCCGACGTTGCGGCGCTGCAGGGCGCGTTGTCGCGGGCGACGGACAAGGCGGAGATCGCGTCCCTGTTGATCAGCCTCGGGCGCAGCCGGAGCGCCACGTTCGCGGCCACCTTGCATCGCCACTGCGTCGACGATGCGGTCTCCAGCGAGGAACGGGCCGGCGCCTGGTTCGGCCTGCAGCTGCAGCTGCGTTGGAGTGGCGAGAGCCAGCTCGGACGTCTGCCGCACGGCATCGCGTTCGGCCATCTGAGCTCGGCGATGTTGGCGCTCGCGGATCGTTCCCGGTAGCCACAGAACTTCGCGCAGAGGTATGGCTCGCGGGCGTGCGGCGCGGCAGACTCGGCGTCGCATGTCAAGCCGCCTCGCCGTTGCCGCACCGTCGCCGCCTGGCCGCCACGGCCAGGAGGGGGCGGCGGCATGAGTCGGGCGCGGCGTCGTCGCCAACGCGCGGCCGCGAAGCGGCTGGATCGGCGGCCCATCGGGATCTGGCTGTGGATCGCTGCGGCGACGCTCGTGGCCGCCGCACTGCGGCTCTATGAACTCGGTCAGTGGTCGTTCTGGATCGACGAGGCCCACACCTATCGCGACGCGACGATGCCGATGACCGGCGACTACAGCTTCTGGAATCAGGAGCGCGCCTTCTATCCGCTGACCTTCCTCGGGCTCCGGTTCCTGATCGACGCCGGCCTGGTCGGCGCCGGCGAGGGCTGGCTGCGGTTGCCGTTCGCGCTGGGGGGGATCGCGACGGTGCCGCTGATGTGGTGGTGCGGCCGGCGGTTGCTCGGTGACGGCGCAGCCGCGGTTTCGGCCTGGCTGCTGGCCTTGATGCCGTGGCACCTGTTCTGGAGCCAGAACGCGCGCGGCTACGTCTTCGTCGTGTTCACCGCGGTGCTCGCGGCCGGTCGCCTGTGGCGCTGGACCGAGACCGGGCGGCGCCGTCACCTGCTGCAGGCGCTGGCGGCGATCATCACCGGTGCGCTGTTCCACCCGTCGGCGGCGTTCCAGGGCTTCGGCGTGCTGGCCTTCGTCGTGCTGCGGCGGCTGCGCACCTCCTCGCCACGCGGCATTCTGATCGCGGCCGGGGCCGCGTTGGCGGTGCTGCTCGTGCTGCCGCACCTGATCGAGTCCACGTCGTTGTTCGAGGGCTTCGTCAAGACCAAGACCGACGCCTCGCTGCTGCATCTGCTGTCGACCATCGGCTACTACTTCCGTCCGATCCTGCTCGTGTCGGCGCTGATCGGCTTCCTGCTGCTGCGGCGCGATCAGGAGCTCGAGCCGGGCCGCGATCGTGGCCTGTTCCTGGGCTGCCTCGCGGTGGCCCAGTTCGCCGTGCTCGCCGTGCTCGGCGGTTCGCTCGTCAAGACCACCGCGCGCTACGCCATCTGCGCGCTGCCGGCCCTGCTGTGGCTGGCCGCGGCGGGTGCCCGCGAACTCGCGGTGCTGACCAGGCCGGGTGCTTCGCCGGGCCTGCGCCTCGTCGCCGGCTTCATCGGCATCGCCGTGTTCGCCGATTTCTCCACCGAGTGCTGGCACTACTACGCGCATCGTCATGGCGACCGGCCCAGCTGGCGCGACGCCTGCGAATGGGTGAAGGAGCATCATCACGGCGAACGCGTGCACGTACTGACGCTCAATGAGCCGTCGCTGTCGTACTACCTGACGCCCGAGAAGTGGCGCAACGCCGGCATCGTCGAAGGGCCGTATACCATCAACCTCCTCGCCTACTGGAGCAACGAAGGCAAGGACGAGAACCACGTCGTGCTGCACCCGGAGGGCTGGCGCGAACACCTGCAATGGCGCAGGGGACAGGCCGAGAAGGAAGGTGCGAGCCTGGTCGTGATCGTGAAGAAGCCCGAGCTGGACGAGATCGATCAGGGCGACGCGGTCGACCGGGCCGGTGAGCTGTGGCGACTGCTGCGGACGGAATGGCGATTGGCGCTCTATCTACCGTGCTGGGTCGGGC
>JAGQRA010000969.1 GCA_020425885.1 Planctomycetota bacterium
GATGGCCCTACCGTGTCGCTCCCTGTCAATCACGCTCCTTGCCGCTGCGTCACTCAGCGCGCAGACCCTGCCGCAACTCGTGAACCGGGCGCGCGCGGCGGTTCCCGATCACGACCTCGCGGCGCTCGCGGCGATGTGCGGCGTGCCCGAGGCGCCTTCGGGACGCGTGAGGCGGCTCGATGGGCAGGATCCCGAGAAGCTCAGCGCCGAGCAGCTGCTGCAGACCGTCTATGAACGCATCGGCAAGCTGCGGATCGAATGTGAGCCGGCGGCTGGCGAGGGCGGCGCCTCCGCACGGTACTGGCAGCGCCCGAAGAACGTGTGGCCGCGCCTCGTGCTCGAATTGCATCGTGCCACCGCCGACCCGCGAGCGACGAGCAAGGCGATATGGAACGTCGACCGCCGGGATGCGCGGCGGACCATCGCAAGCTGGCTGGGGAGTGCGGGACAACGGTTCGCCGACCTGCGTACCGACGCCACGCGTCTCGGCTCCGATCGCCACTCGGTGGCGACCAACTTCCTCGGCACGGGGCGGAACGCGGACCTGCAGCGACTCGAACGCATCGACGGGATCTGGACCCTGCGCACCTGTCTGATGCGGGATCCCGGCGGAGAGACCATCGACCTCGGGCAGATCGTGACGGCGACGCTGCCGTGGTTCGCGATCGCGCGCGAAGGCGAGCGGCCGAGCTGGGCCATCTACTACGACGGCGGCAACGCGCTGCTGCGGCCGATCCGCGCACCGGAGACGACGGCGCTCGTGCGATACCGTCACACGCGACCCGGCGATCCGCTCGGAGCGCCCGGCGAGGCGCGGGTCTGGTTCGAGGTCGCCGGGTTCGGCAGCGATGGCGACGAACTGCTCGCGATGTCGGGCGACTGCGAGAACGGTACCGGCGTCGCCTTCGACGCCGCTCGACTGGCGGTCTACGACGGCGCATTCGTCGCGGGCAGGTTCGAAGGCGCTGGGCGCCTCGTCGCCCTGCGGGATGGCACGACCTTGATCGCCCGCTTCGTCGCGGGCCAGCCACACGGGCCGGCCATCGAGTTGCTCCCGTTTCCCGGGATGCTCGAGGACATACCCCGAGATCGGGTCACGGCCCGGCGCGTGCTGTTCGAGCGCGGCGCCGTCACGGAGTCGGTTCCGCTGCAGCACGGCTACGCCGACACGCCGAAGCATCGCACTCTGGACAACTACGAGTTCGGGTTCTGGGATGCGCGGCGCGGCAGGGTGGTCGAGGGCGATTCCGCCGGCGGCCTCTGCACGGTCGAGTTCGACGACCTCGGCACCGTGATCGGACCGTTCGTCGACCATCTGGCGAGCGGCGAGCTACTGCTGACCACGCCCGAAGGGGACCGCAAGGTCTACGAGTGCATGGCGGGTGCGCCGGCACTCGTGCGGTGCCTCACGGTGACCGGCGAAGAACGGCGCCGGCACCACGCCGCGCACCCGGAGGACTTCCCGATCGGGGATTGCCTGCGCGGTGACACGCGCGGCGGCGTCGCAACGAAGATCCTCGGCGAGCAATCGCTGTACGTCGGCGCGTTCGAGAACGGTGTCCCGCACGGCGACGGTGTCATCCAGGGGACGTCGAGCGGTCGCTCGCGCCTCACCGGTTCGTTCGTCGAGGGCAAACGTGAAGGGCGCTTCGAGCTGAGCCTGATGGATGGCGCGGTGCAATGCTGCTACATCGACTACCGCAACGACGAGGAGGTCGGGCGGGCGCCGATCCCGGGCGCCCCGGTGGTCTTCGATCAACCGCGTTCGGAGTCGGTGCAGCTGCCCGACATCGTCATCGCCTGCTCCGACTGCAGCGGTCTCGGCTCGGTCTACTCCAAGACCTACCAGGTCGACGAGGTCGTTCTGACCCCCTTCATGCCCGGCGACCGCAACGCCGGCTCGTGGCTGTGGCGCGGCTACGCACACCGCACTGGCCGCACGATAACGCAGGGCGGCGACCGGGTGACCTGTGCCATGTGTCGCGGCCTCGGCTCGATCCGGCGCCCGGGCGGCAAGGTGCCGCGCAGCTGGTTCGACCGCTGAGTAGCGCGGGGCTCGATGGTATGGGAGCGTGTTCGACCGGCGGTCGTCGACGGGCCCGTGCCGGACAGCGCCCCGGCCACTCGGCCCGCGCCTCAGGCGGCATCGATCACGAACTGTGACATCACGAGCCCGGCCGCTCGGGGCGATCAGAGGATCGAGAAGTCGATCGCGTTGGTGATGTCGATGCCGCTGCTCAGCACGCCCGCCTGTGTCGAGAACATCGCTCCCGTGAGGGACGGGCTGTTGGGCACGACGAACGGCAGGCTGGCGTAGCCGGCGCTCGACGTCGGCGTCGCCAGCGAGGCGAGCGGGGCCGTGAAGATGTCGAGCCAGACCGAGCAGCCGAACAGCGGTGTCGGCGTCGCGAGCGTCGGGCCGAGCGCCGTCGAGAACACCCCGAGCGCTGCCGGCGCCGCGTCGACGAGCTCGATGTTCGTCGTCGAGTTGATCGCGAACACGTTGTCCGCGACGAGCCGCGGCAGCAGCGCCGAGGTGCCGCAGCTGGTGCCGACGTCGGTCACCTGCGTCAATGGCACCGTCGTCAGACGCTGGTGGTACTGGGCGATGTCGACGCTGGTCGGGATCGACAAGGTCGGCGGCAGCGGGTTGGCGATCGTGTGGGCGCGCTGCCACGTGCCGAACGTCACGGGCGTTCCCGTTGCGGCGGTGTTGTAGTGGTAGGTCAGGGTCCCGGGCCACGACACGCCGAGCGTGTAGTGGTTACCGCCGATCAGCGGCAGCGCGATGATGCCGGTCGAGTACCAGGCGGGACCGCCACCGCCGGTGACCGGCACCGAGTGCGTCCAGTAGAGCGTCGCGGTGCCGGACCGCGAGTGGTGTCGATACGAGAAGAACGTCAAGGTCTCGGGGCCGGGCACGTCGAGATACATCTCGAACTCGATCAGGTAGACCGAGGTCGTGACCGCGAACAGGCTCGACTTCGACGAGTTGGTGCGGGTCGTCGCCGTGTTGGTACCACCGAGCACGTCGATGGACTGGGCCGGCAGCGCCAGGGCGAGGAGGGAGACGAGGAGTAGGAGGTTCCGGGTCATGGTCGGTACGTCCGGGGGCAGGAGTGTGACCATCGTACCGGCGACGGGTTCTGCATGCACTGTCGCAGCGCAGCAGGCCGGACCCGGCAGCGCCACTCAACGCCCGCGCAGCGGCAATGACAGATTCTGCATGCACTGCCGCCGCACCTGGCTCATCACGGGGCCGGCGCTGCCGGTGTTGAAGGCGCCGAGGGCCGCCGTGCCCGAGGCCGGGTGGACGTAGAAGAACGACACGAAGCTGCGCTGCCCGCCGGTGTGGGTCACGAACCGCGTGCCGTCGTGTTCCTGCAGGAAGAAGCCCAGCCCGATGCGTTCGCCGCCCGCGGCCTGGGATGCGACCTGGGGCTGCCACATCTCCTCGAGCGACTCCCGGCGCAGCACCGCCGCCGCGTCGGCGTCGTGCGCGGTGGCGCCGAGCAGGAACGCGAGGTAGCGCGCCATGTCGGGCAGCGGCGCGTTGAGGCCGCCGTTGCTGACCGTGATGCCGGTGTCGAAGTCCGGGCCGAAGTCGACCACGCCGCCAGGCGAGTTGCCGTAGCTGTGCGAACGGTGCCGCTGCAGGTGATAGGGCGTGATGTCGAAGTAGGTGTGCGACATGCCGAGCGGCCGCAGCACGTTCTTGTCCATGTAGACCTCGTAGTCGTCGCCGGAGATCTGCTCGATCACCTGGCCGAGGAAGACGATGCCGGGGTTGCTGTAGGAGAACTTCTCGCCCGGTGCGAACTGCAGCTCGGTGTAGGGCATCATCGCCACCAGCTGCGACCACTGCGTCGGCTCGTGCGGGTGCCAGTTCTTGCCGCCCCACGGCCAGGTCGCGGCGCGGAAGCCCGACGAATGCGACAGCAGGTGGCGCAGCGTGATCTCGTGGAGCTTGCCGAACGGGTCGTGCACCGCCTTCAGTTCGGGCAGCCATGCGAGGATCGGCTGCTCGAGCGCGAGCTTGCCGCGGTCGCGTAGCTGCATCAGTGCGATGCCGGTCAGCGTCTTGGTGCAGCTCGCCCAGTGGTAGATGGTGTCGCGGTCGACCGCGCGCTTGCCGTCGCGGTCGGCGAAGCCATGGGCCTGGAAGCCGAGTTCCTCGACGTCGCCGCCGGCGGTGCGCCGCAGGAACATCAGGCTGCCGCCGACTATGCGATGCAGCTCACACTGCTTCTGCATCGTGGCGGTGACCTCTGTCCACGCCGTGGCAAGGTCGAACGGCGGCTCCTGAGGGGAAAGCAGGCAGAGCAGAGAACCGAGTGCGGGCGCGAGCATGGTCGGAGCATAGGCGGCCGTCGCCGGGTTCCGCGACTCCTCGGTCGGTCTCCGTTCCTCAACGCACGAAGCACTGCTGGTTGTTCGTGATCAGCAGGCTCGGCAAGGTCGCGGCGCAGAAGTGGAGCGAGTAGTGGTTTCCCGGGCCCGGCGACGAGCCGGCAGCCAGCTGGAACGGCAGCGTCGCCGCCCCGGTGGGGTCGACCGTGCCGATGCCGATCAGGATGGCGGGGGTGTTGATCGGGATCGTCAGGCCTTGGAAGGTGAAGCCCGGCGAGGCGCCGGCGAGGGTGACAACCGCCAACACGGCCTCGCCGCTCCGGACCGCGTCGACCTGAACGGCGAGCGACATCGTGCCGCCGGTGGCGCCGTCGAGCACCGCCGGGCCGACGTGCAGCGGCAGGTCGATGCGATAGATCTTGTTGGTGTCCTGGCTGCACAGGTAGAGCGTGTGCTCGTCGCGCACGTGCAGATCGAAGGAGCTCGAGCTCGGGTCCGTGATGATCGGCACGAAGGCGCCGGTTCCGGAAGAGTCGAGCCAGCCGACGCTGGTGCCCGAGACGAACCAGCGCGTGCCGCGGGTGTCGACGTCGAGCGGGTAGATGGCAGCGGATGCAGGAATCGAACGAAAGATGCCGGCAACGAGATCGAACTCGACGAGCACCCCGGCCGCTCGGCCGACGATGGTTCGATTCGGCTGATCGCCGATCATGCCCCAGTTGCCGAGCGAAGTGCTGGTGACCGAGTTCACGACCGCGCCGGTGACGAGATCGATCACGACCAGCGCGTCCTGGGTCGCGGCGTACAGGCGCTCCGGTCCGCCGGGAGGGGTCACGATCGCGATGCGATCGGGGTCGTTGAGGCCGGTCGTGAGCGCCGTGCGGGACCCGGTCGTCATGTCGACCCGCCACACGGAGCTGGTCTGCGTGCAGTTGGCCGCGGCGTAGAACGTGCCCGCGCTGTCCTCGGCCAGCGAGACGTTGTCGGCCGCGAGGGTGGTCACCTGCTGGAACACGACAGGCTGGACGGGATCACCATCGATCATGGCGACCCGATAGATGTGCGTCGTGTCGTTGCCTGACCGACACTGGGAAGTGAGGATCAGATCGCCGGCGTCGACGCCGTGGCGATCGACCCGAACCCGTGGCACGGGTACGACCGCGCCGGTGTCGAGGATCTCCGTGGCCCGGTAGCCGACCGGCAACACGAGGCCGGTCGTGGCGTCGGTGTACCGCGGCCCCGGCCGCACCGGGTACGGCAGCGGGTTCTGGGCGAGAAGTAAGGACGACGTCGCGATCGCGGCGGCGGCGATCGGCGCAACGAGGTGGCAGTGCTGGATCATGGTCTCCTTGGCGGCCAATCGTAGTCGATTGTCCGCCGCGCATCGTTGCTGACGCCCCAGCAGCGCACCCTCTGGAGCGCGCCAGATGGTGCTGCATCTGGCCGCATCACACCAACCAGGACCGGGCGTTGCGGGTTTCCCCCGTCAACTCCAATGGGAACCGATGCCGATGTCGTTCCCTGGCCATCCCCTGCCCGGCAGGGCCGACGGGGATGGTCGTTGCCAACCGCCGTCAGTCCCTTCTGGAGTGAAACATTGCATACCCAATTCGTGAAGAGTCGAGCGCCGCTCGCGCTCGCGTCGCTCGCCGTCGTCGTCCTTGCCGGTCTGCGCGGTGAATCCTGCTCGGTCGCCCCGCAGGGCGCCGAACCCGAGTACGCGACCCCGGTCGCGGCCTGGGAAGCGCTGGTGGCCGGCAACGCCCGCTGGGTCGCCGGCAAACCCACGCGCCCGAACGCCACGCCGAAGCGCTGCGCGGAGACCGCGGCCAAGGGGCAGAAGCCGTTCGCCACCGTCCTCGCCTGCTCCGACTCGCGTGTGCCCGTCGAGATGCTGTTCGACCGCGGCGTCGGCGACGTCTTCACGATCCGCGTCGCCGGCAACGTCGCCGACACCGACGAGATCGGCTCGATCGAGTACGGCGTCGATCATCTCGGCACCCCGGTCCTCGTCGTCCTCGGTCACACCGGCTGCGGCGCGGTGACCGCGGTCTGCCAGCACGCCGAGCTGCACGGCTCGATCCCCGAACTGGTCGCCGAGATCGGCCCGGTCGTCGCGGCCGAGCGTGAGCGTCTCGTCGGCGAGATCGAGCCGGCCCGCTTCGTCGAGCGGTGCGTCGAGGCCAATGTGTTCGCCGCCATCGCGTCCGTGCTCGAGCGCAGCCCGGCGGTGCGGGCGCGCGTCAAGGCCGGCACGACCCGGGTGATCGGCGCGGTCTACGACCTCGCGACCGGCGTCGTGCGCCAGCTCGGCGAACACCCCGAGCAGCAGGCGCTGCTCGAGCGGCCGACCAAGGTGCCGCCGCATGCCTCGCCGGCGCGCGGGCACTGAGGCCTCCTGCGCCGCGGCCCGCTCCGAGGCTGCGGATGCGCCGGCTGAAATGCCTCGGCCGGCAGCGAGTGGTCGTCGAACCAGGACGGTGCGCGGGCGCTTGGCCACATCGGCGGCGCGGCACTATGGTCACGGTCCCGAGCCGGGTCACCTGCCGCCGCAGCCATGTTGCTCACCGCCATCATCACCCTGACCATGCCGCAGCAGCCGGCGGCCACCGCCGAGTTCGTCGTTCCGGTGATCCGGGCCGACGAAGGGCGCGAGGTACAGCCGATGCGCGCCTTCTCGCAGGGCATCACCGCCGACGGTCACGGCCAGCTGTGGGCACTCGTTCACGACAGCGGTCCCGGCGACGAACCCGAGCGGCAGCTGCTCATGCTCTGCTCCACCGACGGCGGTGCGACCTGGCAACGTCGCTCGCGGACGCCGATGCCATGGAGCACATTCGGCGCGCTGTGCGGCGCGCCCGGCAGCGACGTCCTGCACGTCGCCTGGACGACGCGGCTGGCCGGCTCGGAGTTCTCGTCGGCGGTCTACCAGCGCTTCGATGCCGAGCAGGGCGCCTGGCTCGGCGAGCCCGAGGTCCTGCAGACCGGCAAGGGTGCCGAGAACCAGTTCGGCATCGGCGACTTCGCGCGCGCCGCCGACGGCACACTTTTGGTCCTCGTCACCACCCACCGCCGCCCCGGTGCGCCGTGGCCGAGTGGCTGGAGCACCGGTCTGATGCTGCGGCAGCCGGGCGCCGATTCGTTCGCCGAACCGCTCGTCGTCAACACCTCGACCTTCGGTGTCTGGGCCAACCTGCAGGTGCGGGGCGGTCGTGCCCATGCGAGCTTCCGCAGCTCGCCGATGCATTCGATCATCGCCTACCGCAGCCTCGACCTGACTGCCGGCCGCTGGCTCGAGGACGAGGCGCCGGAGATCAGCGTCGGACCCGATACCGGGCGCACCGTCGCCAACGCCAGCAGCCTGCTCGTCGGCCCCGATGATCATCGCACCGTCGTCTACCCGGCCGCCAGGCAGCAGGCAGGGGCGCTGCGCGGCCCCGGTGGCGCCGACAATGGTGCCAACGGCAACGGCTGCCTGCTGATCGCGTTCGCCGATGGCAGCGGTAGCTGGCGAACGACCACCCTGATCGAGGATCCGGGACTCGAGAGCGGCAACATCGGCCACGAGAACTTCGTGCTCACGCCGGGTCCCGGCCATCAGGTGATCGCGCTCTACAGCCGCTTCGACGAGCAGCACCGGGTGCTGTATCGGCGTGTGATCGAGCGCGGCGAACCGATCGGTCGCGAGGAGGTCGTGCAGCGCGCCGAGCTCGACGGCGCCTTCGCGCGGTTGTCGGCGGTGCGCGACGCCCGTCTGTTGACGCGGGTACAGGCGTTGGTCGGCGGTATCGGGCCCGGCGCCGAGCTCGGCGTGCGCGCGGTGCTCGGCCGCGGGCGGCTGCCGACGCGGTGGCAGTAGGGCGAGCCCGGTGCGAGGGGCAGGGCGGCGCGAGGAACCGCGGATCGTAGGTCAGCAGAGGCGCCGTCCTCAGTTCTCACCGGTTGCCGGCTGACGCGGCCGGCGACGGGCGGTTTCGTGGGCGTCTGGGTCGGCTATCCTGCGGCACCGTGCCAGACCCGTCCTCCGCCAACGACGCCGCCGACCTCGAGCGATTCGCCGCGCTGCTGCAAGAGGCCGTGCCGGTGTTGCTGGCCTGGGCACACTGCCGCCTGCGCGGGCCGCTGCGGCAGCGGCTCGACGTCGAGGATCTGGTGCAGGAGATCGGCATGCGCGCCTGCCTGCGCCGCGCCGACTACGACCCGGCGCGCGGCACGTTCGTGCAGTGGCTGCTCGGTTTCGCGAACCGCGTCTGGCTCGAGACGTTGCGCGCGCTCGGCCGCGACCCCTGCGGGCCGATGCAGCGGCGCGGCGGCGATTCGGTCGTACAGGACGTCCTGGACACCGTGACCACGGTGACCCGTCGTGCCGCGCGCGGCGAAGCCGCCAGCGCGTGTCGTGACCGCATCGACCAGCTCGACGAACAGGACCGCATGCTGCTGCTCGCGATCGGCATCGAGAATCTCGGCCATGCCGAGGCCTCGGCGATGCTGGGCATCGGCGAAGACGCGTGCCGCAAGCGCTGGCAGCGCCTGCGCGCGACGCTGCAGGGCGACCCGGTGCTGCGGCAGTTCGCGGCCGAACGCGGGTAGCGCCGGGATCAGCGATCCAACGCGCGCGCCGGGCGCAGCCCGAGTTCGCCGCCGCTGGCAACCCGTTGCGCCCCGAAGCGGTACGCCGCCGTCGCCTCGTCGAGGAAGCTCGAGAAGCTGCCGCCGCGCAGCACCCGGTACTCGTCGTAGGCGCCGCGCCGCAGGCCGTCGTCGGCGCGCGGCGCGGCGTCCGCGTAGTTCTCCCACGAGTCGTTGCACCACTCCTTCACGTTGCCGCCCATGTCGTGGAAACCGAACGCATTGGGCGCGAACGAACCGATCGGCGCGTGCTGCAGGAAGCCGTCGTCGAGCCAGTCGACGAAGCGCAGGCGGCGGTTCACGCCCTGGTCACGCGCGGTCACGTCGGCGAGGTTCTCCCGCCCGACGAGGCCGTGCGGGTCGTCGCCGAACGGGTAGATCGTCGCGGTGCCGGCGCGGTAGGCGAACTCCCACTGCGCCTCGCTCGGCAGCACCAGGTCGAGTTCGCGCAGCACGCGATCGCACGACTCCCAGTCCACGAGTTCGACGGGGTGCAGCGTGGTCCGGATGACGGCGAGGCCACCGCCGGGGCGGAACGTCGCGGGATTGCTGCCGGTATGCCGTTGCCACTGCGCCTGCGTCATCTCGTAGCGGCTCAGGAAGTACGGTGCGAGGTCGACGGCGTAGCACGGCTGCTGTCCCTGCGGCGCCGCGGCGTCGACGTTCGCCGGGGTGTGATCCGCGTGCGGTGCGTTCTCGACGCCGAGCACGGCGTGACCCCCGGGGACGAGGACCACCACGACGCCGGTCGCCTCCGTCAGCACGAGCCGGCCGTCCCCACTGCGAACAGCCGGCTCGCCGCTCTCGAGGTGCGCGAACTCCTCGAAGCCGCTGACCGGGTCGGGGCCGAGCGGCACCAGCCCGAGCTGCGGCGTCACCCGCAGGCCGCCGTAGTGTGGATTCGCCGCGATCCGCGCGACCGCTGCGGCCCACCTCGGGTCTTCGCAGGAGCGTGCGCGCAGGGTCTCGGCGCGTTGCCGGCGGCCGTCGACGTCGGCGGCGAGTGTCGCGAGCCGCTGCAACACGGTGAACAGGACCGCCAGCTGCTCGCGTTCCCAGACGGCGGTGCGGTCGTCGCCGGCGTGCGCGAGTTCGTCGCGGCGCCGTGCATGGGCGGGCTCGCGCCGCCGAAGGTCGGCGAGGTCCGCCTGCCACTCGGAGATCGCCGGCAGCGTCTCGGCCCGGACCGGCCACAACCGCCCGGCGCGCTCGACGAGCTCGTTGGCGAGCTTCAGATCA
>JAGQRA010000120.1 GCA_020425885.1 Planctomycetota bacterium
CGACGTGCATCTGCTGTCCGACGAAACCCTTGCCCCGAAATGCGCAGCGATACCGCGTGCGGACGGATCGATCGTCTCGATGCCGCTGGAAGACATGAGTCCGTTGCTGTCGCTCGACGAACTGGCCGCGCAGATGAGCACACCGCTGCAGCCCGCCTCCCTGCAAGCCCGCGAGGCCGTCGCTTGCGCCGGGGATCCGCATCGATGACCGGTCGAGCGTGCCGGCTTTGCGGCGGACGGCTGTCGGCCGACGATCTGCTGCTGGCGGGCGTGCCGGCCGGGGCCCAGGCGTTCGCCGACTCCGCCGAATGTGCCATGACGGCGCGGACCGATCTCCGCATTGCGGCCTGTGACGGGTGCGGCCTGGTGCAGAGCGTGTCGCCACCGCCACCGACCTTCCGCCAGGTGATCACGGCGGCAGGCCTGTCGCCGGCGATGCGCAACCATCGACGTCAGCGGCTCGCAGCCTTCGTCGACCGCTACGGGCTCGCCGGCAAGCGCTGCATCGAAGTCGGCTGCGGGCGCGGCGAAATGCTCGCGCTGCTGGCGGAAGCCGGCGTCGACCCGACAGGCATCGAGGCCGGTGGCGAAGGCCGGACCGGCGACGGCCACCCGATCGTCGATGCCTATCCGGGGCAGGAGGCGATGCTGCCCGGCGCACCCTACGCCGCTTTCGTCTGCCTCAACTTCCTCGAGCACGCGCCGGCGCCGCGGGCCTTCCTGGCGTCGATCAACGATGCCATCGGGCACCAAGGCTGCGGCCTGCTCGAAGTTCCGAACTTCGCGCAGCGGCAGCGGCACGGCAGAAGCTTCGACTACGTTGCCGATCACGTCAGCTACTTCGACCCCGAAACCCTGGAAACCGCGCTGCGTCTCGCCGGATTCCGGGTCGACCGGATCGACGAGACCCGAGACGGCGAAACCATCGAAGCGTGGGTCGGCAAGCGCGCCCAGCCGGATTTCACGGCCGACCGCAAACGGATAGCGGAAGCCCGCCTGGCGGTGGCCGAGGCGATGCAGAGCGCCGGACGGCGCGGTGGTCGCCTGGCGATCTGGGGCGCCAGCCACCAGGCCCTGACCCTGCTCGCCGGTCTCGACGGCCGGGATCTGCTGGGCGTATTCGACTCGGCGCCGTTCAAGCAGGGCCGCTACGCGCCGGCCAGCGGCCTGCCGATCCTCGTGCCGTCGACTGCCGCGGTCGCCGGCGCGACGGAAATCCTGATCATCGCTTCCGGCTACGAACAGGAGATCGCCCGGCAGTTGCGGGCGCGATATGGCTTCGGCGGCCGCATCCTGAGCTTGTCGCGGGGGCGCGTCGTCGCCTTCGAGCCGGCGGAGTGTCATCCGTGACCGAGGCCGCGATCGAGGATCGGATCAACGCGTCGTTCGCGCCGCTGCTGGCCCGTCCGGACCTCGGCGGACTCGCCGGCAGCCATATCCTCGCCACCGGCTGCACCGGCTTCGTCGGTGCCTGGCTGTGGCGGGCGGTCGCGCGGCTCAATGCCCGTCGAGCGGACATCCGCGTGACCGCGATTTCGCGAGACCCGGCGGCCTTCCTGCGACGCCACCCGGTACTGGCCAACCAGCGCTGGCTCAGCGTGCTGCGCACACCGCCGCCCTCGATCGACACCACGGCACGACCTGACTTCGTGATCATTGGCGCCGCGCCGGCCCGACCGGAAGACCAGGGCGGACCCGACCGCATCATCGCCGACCAGATCGCGGCGAGTCGCGAACTGCTGGCGCTGGCATCCCGCTCGGGCAGCCGCCGCATCCTCTGCCTGAGTTCAGGGGCAGTGCTGACCCGCCATGCCAATCCTCGACTGCCCGATCACAGCCTGGACGCCTATGCCTGTGGCAAGCGCGCGATGGAACTGATGGCGGAGCACTCGACCGGGAACGGCGGCCCGCCGGTGATCATCGCCCGCCTGTTCTCGTTCTGCGGCCCCTGGCTGCCGGCGCACCTGGCGCTGAGCCAATTCCTGAGGACGGCGGTCGCCGGTCGCCGCCTGCAACTGTCCGGCGACGGCTCGGCCCTGCGCAGCTACCTGTTCGGCGCCGACCTGGCGATCTGGCTGCTGGTACTGCTGGCGCGCACGACCGACGGCGGCGTGTTCGAGATCGGCGCGCCGCACGGCATGACCCTGCTCGCGTTGGCGCGGCGCATATCCGAATCATTCGGCTTGCCGGAACCGGAGGTGCTCGGCATCGCCCCACCGGACCCGCGACCGGCCTACGTTCCGGAACTCGATGCGACGCTGCGGCGCTTCGACCTCGCGAACTGGACCTCGCTCGACGACGCCATTTCGCTGCAGGCCGACTGGCTCGCAGCCGGGAGCGACCGGTGATCCTCATGACGGGCGCCACCGGCTTCCTCGGCAGTCATCTGCTGGCCCGACTGCTTGACGACGGCCACGAGATCACGATCCTCAAGCGATCCACGTCACGCACCGGCCGCATCACCCGCCTGCTGCCCGCGGTGCGTGCGATCGATGTGGACCGCCAGGACCCGGAAACCGCGTTTGCGGGCGCCCGGGTCGACTGGGTCGTGCATTGCGCCACCGATTATGGCCGACGCGACATCGAGCCCTCGCGGATCTGCGAAGCCAACATCGTGCTGCCGCTGCGACTGCTGCATCTGGCGATTCGCCATGCGGCCGGCGGCTTCCTCAACACCGACACGATCCTCGACAAGCGGGTCAGCCACTATTCGCTGTCGAAGGCCCAGTTCCTGCAATGGCTGGATCTGCATGCGACCCAGATCGACTGCGCCAACGTCGCGCTCGAGCATTTCTACGGCAGTGGTGACGACACCAGCAAGTTCGTGCCCCATATCATCGACGCCCTGTTGCGACGGGCCGACCACATCGACCTGACGCCGGGCGAGCAGATCCGTCACTTCGTGCACGTCGATGACGTCGTCGAAGCGATGTGTCTCGTGCTGGCGACGCACAACCATGCCACGCACGGCGTTGACCACTACCAGGTCGCCAGCCCCGACGGCGTCTCCATCCGCCACTTCGTCGAGACGGCAGCCCGGCTGAGTGAAAACGACGTGACCGACTTGCGTTTCGGCGCCCTTCCCTATCGCGACAACGAGATCATGCAGCCCGAAATCGACCTCGGCGCACTGACGCGACTGGGCTGGTCGCCGCGCATCGGTCTCGACGAGGGCCTGAGCAGGACCATCCGTCAGGAGCGGGCCTGCCGCCGAGGTATCACGGAGGAATCCGTCGGATGAACACGGCGCGTCACCGTCTTGCCGTCTGCATTCCGAGCTACAACCGCGAGGCGTACATCGAGGCGACGCTGGCCAGCGTGCTCGTCGGCGCCGACGAGCGAACCCAGATCTGCCTCTCCGACAATGCCTCGATCGACCAGACCGTGGCCAGGGCCCGATCGGCGCTGGCCGGTCGCCCGCATTCTCCGATCCATGTCGCACCCCGCAATCTCGGCGCCGACGCCAACTACCTGTCGGCGGTGGCACTCGCCGACGCCGATCATTGCATGATCCTCGGCAGCGACGATCTGCTCGCGCCGCAGGCACTGGCACGCATCCATGACGTGTTGGCGAAGGAAGATCCCGACATCCTGATGTTCGACCGTCGCACCTGCACGATCGACATGCGCCCGGTGGCGGTCGAGCATCTGTTGCGTGTCCCTGCCGAGGCCGCCTTCGACTTTCGCACCGCGTCCGAACTCGACCGCTACCTCGGACGGGCGCGCTCGTTGTGCGCCGCCTTCAGCTATATCTCCGGCATCGTCTTTCGCAAGTCGCTGTGGGACGCCGCGACCGGCCACGAAGCCTGGCTCGGGTCGGCCTACGTTCATAGCTACAAGCTGATGTCCGCTTGCATCGACGGTCTCAGGCTGCACTATCTGCCCGAGGCGCTGGTGGATTGCCGCCTCGGCAACGACTCGTTCCGCGACCAGGGCCTGTGCCACAGGGTTCTGATCGACCTCGACGGTTTCGCGCGACTGGCTCACCTGCTCGACGGCGCCGGGCGACCAGGGGCGGCGACCGCTCTGCGTGGCCTGATCCGGGCCGAGTATCCGTTCTGGCGGCTGGTACGCTACCAAAGCATCCTGAGCCGGGATCCTCAGTGGCCCGGAATCCTCGCCCGGCTCGGTACCGACTTTGCGATGCCGGCGGCCCGACTCGGGCTCGCCAGGACACTCGGGACGATCCCGGGTGTCGGGCGCGCCTCATTCGTTCTCAGAGACCTCGGACAACGCTGAATCATGGACCATTCGCTACTGATCACCGGGGGCTGCGGTTTCCTCGGTGCCAATCTGGCCAGCCGGGCCGTCGAGCGGGGGTGGCAGGTCGTCGTCTTCGACAATCTTTCGCGGCTGGGCGCCGACGACAATCGGCGCTGGTTGCAGCGACGGCACCCGGAGCTGCAGTTCGTCCACGGCGACGTCCGCGCCTTCGACGACGTCGAACGGGTGGTGACCGCGCGGCGTCCGCGGGCGGTCTTCCATCTCGCCGGCCAGGTGGCCATGACGACGTCGCTCGAAGCACCCCTCAACGACTTCCAGATCAATGCGCAAGGTACCCTCAACGTGCTCGAATGCCTGCGCCGCCATAGCCCCGAATCCGCCCTGGTCTATGCTTCGACCAACAAGGTCTATGGCGACCTGGAACAGCACCGCTACGCCGAGACCGAGTCCCGCTACGTCTGCCTCGACCGGCCTCACGGATTCGCCGAGGACGAGCCGCTGAACTTCCATTCGCCCTACGGCTGTTCCAAGGGCGCGGCAGACCAGTACTGCCTCGACTACCACCGCATGTTCGGCCTGAAGACGGTCGTCCTGCGCCACTCGTCGATGTATGGCGGCCGCCAGTTCGCGACCGAAGACCAAGGCTGGATCGGCTGGTTCTGCGGCGAGGCCAGCGCCGCCCGCGCGTGCGGTCGCCTGAGCACGACGATCAGCGGCAACGGCAAGCAGGTGCGCGACATCCTGCATGCCGACGATGCCGGCTCGGCCTACTTCGCGGCCATCGACGCGATCGAGTCGACCGCCGGCAGTGCATTCAACATCGGCGGCGGCATGGACAACAGCCTGTCCCTGCAGGAACTGCTGGCGTGGCTCCGCGACGCCTGCTCGATCGAGATCGACATCACCCGGCGCCCCGCGCGCGACAGCGACCAGCGCGTCTTCGTCGCCAACAATGCCGCCTTTTCGGCGGCAACCGGCTGGCAGCCCACGGTCGGCAAGGCGCAGGGCCTCGCCGCGATGCTCGACTGGTCCGCGGCGCTGGCCGTCCCCCCCTCTTGCAACGGCCCGGAAAGCAGCTGACCATGGATCTGACGATTGCCATCCCATCCTACAAGCGGCCGGAACTGCTCGCCGCCACCCTCGGCCGCCTTCTCGAGCGGCGCTGGCAACGGCCGGTGTGCTATCTGCTGTTGATCAATCAGCCGGACGACGGCTACCGCGAGATGCTCGCCCCTTACGCCGCCCATGATCGGGTGCGCATCGTGTACCAGCGGGAGCATCGCAGCGCCTGGCAGCAATGCTGCGCCCTCGGCAACGAGGTCGACACCGAATACATCCTCCACGTGTCGGACGACGACGACGTCGACGACGAGGCGGTCGAACGCTATCTCGGCGAACTCGACAACAATGCCGGC